>CALDSM010000598.1 GCA_937923585.1 uncultured bacterium | reverse complement strand
ACCACCGAGATCTACACTCTTTCCCTACACGACGCTCTTCCGATCTGCGCATGCATGCGCCGCGCCATTTCCCGCTGCCATGCAAAGGTGGAGAATACGGTGAGCGCGCCCACGCGGCAGGATTGCGCGTCGAATACGAGCGGGGTCTCTGCGTTGGCGAAATGGGCCGGATTATAATCAATGCTGTTTGCCCAGAATTCGTAGGAGTCTATATAGACACCGTCCGCAACAGCGCCCTTTTCGGCGGGGCCTTCAAGCCCCGGATTCTTGAGTAGGTTGCTCCCGTTCCCCTCTTCCCCCAGATAGAGATCGTCAAACCAGACCGAGCCGCTGTGGTTGCCGCGCAGCAGCAAGTGCACCGTGGCGCTCGCAAAGGGCTTGTCCGAAACGATGCGCCGTTCCACGGACTGGAATTCACGTGTTCCCGGTGCTATTGGAATGGCCTGACAATACAGCGCAGTACCGTCGGCATGGATGAGGTCAACGTACACGGAACAGTCCGTGTCCGCGTCACCGGCCAAGTCACGGGTTTGCACGGCGGCACGCACCACCAGCGCTTTCGGGACGGCCTGGTTGACCGCAACCGTCTGGAACACATCCACCGGCATGCCCGGTTTGGGCGCAGTCAGACACAGTGACTGTCCGCCCTCGGCCTTTGCCGCGGTGTCCGCCGCACAGGTGCCGGTGCCACGCCAGGGCCACGCGGCCACGGGTGCGGTCACGGTATCGGCCACGGCCTGTTCCAGCCGCTTCAACTCCGCCTGGCCGCGGTTCACGGGATGGGGCTCGTCGGCCGGCAGCGACGGGTCGGCGTTCAGCGCGAAGACCACACCGTCGCACCAGGGCGCATTGACCACGGACAGCACGTTCCGGCCCGTGGCGTCGAGCACACTCGACGCGGCGATGACCGATGCGCTGTCATGCAGCGGGTCATCCTTCTTGTCCAACAGCGCGTGCAGGTAGTTGACCGCGCCGTCGTAACTGCGGGGCACTTCGGGGGCGAGTTTGAGCCAGGTGGTCATGGGCTCGGTGTAGGGGAAACTCAGGATGCCGTGCGCCTCGTCCCACGCCACATTGGGCGCGCCCTCCTGATAGGCGAATCCGAAATCTTCGGGATTGGGCAATGTGCTGATGTCGGTGAATGCCATCCACAGGCCCTCACGGGGCACACGCTTTGCGAAGGCTTCGGGAAAGAGGCGGTGGTAGCGCGCCAGCGCACCGCGGAAGCGCTGCGCCGGGTCGCAGGCATACAGCATCGCGCGGAAGTCCGCCACACCGTCCGACCGCTTCACCGCCGGACTCAGGCCCAGGTCAAAGGCCGCATAGAACAGGCCCCGGTCCGCATCGTAGGCAAGCCGGTGATGGCGCGGCGCGTCAATGGGCACGGCCAGCACCAGTCCGGCATCGGGACGCGTCAGCACGGCCAGTGGATACTGGGATCGCTCGCCGGTGGCGCCCACACCGTTGCGAAACGCATTGATGCAGAGACCCTTGGCGGGCATGTCGCGGCGCATGTCGGCGGACCAGGTCCACTGTCCTGCAACAGGCAACGGCACATAGACCGTCACCGCCCGGTCCGCGCCGCGCAGGTCTTTCACGGTTCCGGAGAAGTCTATCGTTCCGTCCTTCACCGTGATGGACATCGAAAGGCGCAGTTGCGGGCCGACGGCATCACCGGTCAGCGCCACTCCCCCACTCCCTTCAACTGCCGACCATTCCGGCGACACAAAATCACCGTTGTTTGCCGCGTCGCGCACAAAGATGGGAAGACCCGCTTCGCCCAGTACGGTGTCATTCATCCGCAGAGTGGACAAAGCGCCGGTCTCCTTGTCCACCGACAACTTCAGCCCGTCGCAGCCGGCAATATCACAGGTCTCCCCCGCACCGGGCGGGACCGACGGGCCGGCCAGCACACCCTCGAAGACCTTGCTGCCGCCGTCCCCTTCGACCAGCGAGAAGTCGTCAAACCACACCGTGCCGTTGTGGCCGCGAAAGAGCCCCAGCACCGTCAACGACGCCACCGGCTTCCGCGGGACAATCAGCACACGGCGCTGCTCCCAATCATGGGTGCCAACCGAGTAGCAGCCCGTCTGACCCCACAGATGGTCGCCGTCGGCGTAGTTCACGTCCACATACACCGAATAGCCGTTGTCCGACGCGCCGTCCACATGCTCCGCGCGGCTCCAACCGGACGCGACAATCGGTCGCGCTTCGGTCTGGTTGAGCGTGACCAGTTGTCCCGCACCGTGCTGTTCCTCCGGTTTGCCCGCAACGCACCGAATGCCCCGCGTTCCGTTTCGTCCCGCCCCGTCGGCCACCTCAAACGCCTGCATCCAGCCGTTCCACGCCCCGGCACCCGCCTCGAAACCGGGATTGGACAGCCGTTGCGGCTGCGCCGCCATGTCTTCCACCGCCTTGGGAATGACGGTAACATCGGCGCGGGTGGCGATGCACACCAAGGACAAGGCACACAGCCAGGCGCTGAGACGCACGTGAGACATGTCGCATCCTTCCTGCTTGCATTGGTTGTCGCATCAGTACCTTATCGGCCGACATGTGTCAGAAACAAGGTGAAAACCACGCCTCTCTCATGCCTTTACCGGGAGCGCAGTGCCCAAACTCCCGCCTGCGAGTTGACTCGTTTCTTCCCCTGTGCGAGAATCCATCAGGTTTCGGTCGTTTTGGTCGGGCCTCAGCGGCCCCACAACAGGGAGACACTCCATGAAGCGCGCCCTTCTTTGCGTATTGCCCGCCGTTGTCCTCGCCATGCTGGCCCTCTGCCCCGCAAGCGCCGCCGAAGAGGCCAAGGCACCGGTGAAATGTCTTTGGGTGGGCATGGCCGCACACAAGGACGTGACCATGGAGGAAGCGCTCAAGAACATCAAGGAGCAGTACCCCGGCGTGGCGATTACCGTGACGGAAGACATAAACGACGTCAAACTGGACAATCTCAAGAACTACGACGTGCTCGCGATGTACCAGAGCAAGGGCGAGGGCGGCAATCCGCCCGACGAGGTCAAACAGGGCATGATGGACTTTATCAAGGGCGGCGGCGGACTGTTCGTCAGCCATTTCGCCGTGGCCAACGTGCAGGAATGGCGCGACTCCATAGACATCTTCGGCGCTATGTGGGTCAGCGGCAAGTCCACCCACGACCCCTACCACCAGTTCCGCGTGGATGTGGCCGATGAGGGACATCCCATTATCGAGGGGGTCAAGCCGTTCACCACCAACGACGAACTCTACTTCAACCTGCTCATGCGGCCCGACATGCATGTCATCCTGTCGGCGGATCAGGAACGCTTCGGCCACACGGTGAAGGAGCCGATGCTGGCAACCCACTACTTCCACAACGCCCGCTGCGTCTACTTCGCGCTCGGCCACGACATCGCGTCCACCCAGCCGCCCGAGTACCGCAAGGTCATCGTGCAGTCCATCGAGTGGGCCGCGGGGCGGCGGTAGACGGGACCTCCTCAGCCTTCAGGGGACGCCGTAACCGGTTTGGCCGGGGGTGACACGCTCATGGCGAGCACGATGCATGCCGTGTAGTAAACCGGATAGCAGAAATTGCCGTTGATCGGACCCGTCTCAACGTAGCGCCAGCATGCCACGAAGATGTCGGACACAAAGAAGAGTATTGCGCCCAGCAGTGCCCGCCGGCCCAAGGCATTGTGCGATGTCCCGCAGGCAAAAAGCACCATCAGGCTGATCACGGCAATATAGGCCGTCACGGGCCAGAATTCACCCGCGGACACCTGCGGCAGGAGCCATGCAAGCAGGGGAGCATGGACGAACGCCAGGACGGGCAGCGCCCAAAGCACGCGCCGCCACGCAATGCCGTTGGCGCAGAATGCCGCAATGAAGCCAAGGTGGGCCAGCAGGAACGCCCCCAACCCCAGCAGGAAACTGCCCGGCCCGAGCATGTCCCCGCACCAGCAGCCCGCCAACCCCAGGAGAATGAACCGTCCGTACCGGCCGCCAAGTGCGCCCCGCGTGACCGCAACGGCAACAAATCCCGTCGAAGCCAGAAAGGTGATCGGCATAACCCAGCCATTCCCGGCCCCGTTCCGGGCGGTCATCATCGCGGCCACGGCCAGCACGGTGCCGAAAACGGCAACCGCGGCAATCGTCTCCCCCGCCGTTTTTCCAGTCAGTGTCCTCATGGCGGCACGGTATACCGGACGGGAACGGCGCAATGCAACCGTGCGGTGGCTTTTCTTTCCTGCAATCGGTAACATAGGGGCATTCAGGCTTGGCGCCGGGCACCCCGCGCGGTTGCGGAACGGCCGGGGAGTTGGCGTGCCTGCCTGCAACCAGAGGATAAATCCCATGCGTGCGACAAACCTGACGGCAGCCGTTCTTGCACTCCTCCTGACCACAACCCTTGCAGGCCCTGCGGCCACCGCCGCAGACCTGCGCATCGGCATCATCGGCCTGGACACTTCGCATGTGATCGCTTTCACCAAACTCATCAATGACGCCGGTGACCCGCAGCACGTCGCAGGCGGCAAGGTGGTGGCCGCATTCAAGGGCGGCAGCGCGGACATTGAGTCGAGCGCGTCCCGGGTCGAGGGCTACACGAAGGAACTCGTGGAAAAGTACGGCGTCAAGGTGTACGACACCATTCCGGAACTGTGCAGGAACGTGGACGCGGTGCTGCTGGAGAGCGTGGACGGGCGGCCCCACCTGGAACAGGTAAAGCCGGTCTTTGCGGCGGGCAAGCCGGTCTTCATAGACAAGCCCGTGGCCGGCTCACTGCGAGACGCCGTTGAAATCTTCCGCCTGGCGGCGGAGGCCAAAGTGCCCTGCTTCTCCTCGTCCTCCTACCGTTACTACCAATCGCTGCAGGATGTGCTGAAACAGGACATCGGCGACGTGCGCAGTTGCATCTCCATCGGTCCGTGCCATCTTGAACCGCACCATCCCGACCTGTTCTGGTACGGCGTCCATGCCACGGAGGCATTGTTCACCGTAATGGGTGCGGGCTGTGAAACTGTGGTGCGCACCACCACGCCGGACACTGACGTGGTGACCGGCACCTGGAAAGACGGACGCGTGGGAACGCTCCACGGCATCCGCACCAGCGGCACCCCGCACAAGGTTGTCGTCTTCGGCAGCAAGGCCGTGGCCGAGCAGGAGAACAGCGGCGACTACGCCCCGCTCGTGGTCGAAATCATGAAATTCTTCCAGACCGGCGTCGCCCCCGTGCCGGCGGAGGTCACCGTCAACATGTTTGCCTTCATGGAGGCCGCCGATGAAAGCAAGCGCCAGGGCGGCGCTCCGATCAGAATCAGTGACGTGATGGAAAAGGCCAAATAGGGTCCGCGGACATTTGGAGGCTCAAGACTGGAAGCGGCGGCGGTTCAATTCTGGCGGCAACCGCCTGTATTCGCACCCAACTGACCGGATTCCACTGGACGGGAAGACCACGAGAACGGTCGTGACGGGGCTTGGGAGCGGCTCCATCCGGCATGGGCTCGCCCCAGAATGCCTTGTCAGAAGAAAAGTTTTCGCATTTTGAAAAGAAAGCGTGTATTATTAATGCAAGGTTGGCTTGGGTTTTCTTAGGGGTAGTAGTGTATCTGTCTTATGGGCGCGGGAGTCAGGCATGACAAATGACGAAGCCAAGGCGCTTTATGACCGGGCGCAAACCTTGTTCGGGGAAAACCAGTTTGCGCGCGCGCTGGACCTACTCGACCAAATTGATCAGGAACGGCCGAACAGCCGGCATGTAACGTATCAGCGGGCGCTCTGCCTTGCCGAACTGGGCCGCTTGGAGGATGCGGAGGAGTGCGCAGCGCGGCTTGACGGCAAGATTGAGACCGCGGCCATGGAACGGTTGCGCGTCACGATGACCAAGGCCGGCCAGCCGCGAGAGGACGCCCCAGCTTTCCTGAACTCGAAAATTGGGACCGTCCCCAATGTGCTTACGGTTCAGGGGGTCTATCCCGTCTCCACGGATCAATGCACGGTTATGGCCCACGTCCGATCCGGCGTGTTTCATGTGAATGACGAGCTGGTCATTGTCGCTCCGGGCAACCGGCGCAGCACCGCGCCCATTCTGCGCATCGGCACGGCGGAAACCCCGATCAACCTGGTGCGGGCGGGGCAAATCACCACCATGCTGCTGAAGGTGGAACCCGACCAGATTGCGGTCGGGATGTCGCTGAGCGCCGCCGCCAGCGACGAAATCTGCGCCGCCACCATGGCGGCGGACCACGAATCGCGCCCGAAACCGGCAACCACTCTGGAAATGACCCCGGAACTCATCGCAATAGAGCGGATGATGCAGCGGGGTGAGTACGGCGACGCCGAGCGGCTCCTAAACGTCTATACCCTGCAGCATCGCGGCCAATATTCGGCGCACCGGCTCCTGGCCCGTCTGTATCTTGACGCGCCGCCCCCGCTGGGCAACGAGAAACTCGCGGCGGAACAGATCAACAAAGCCTACGAAAAGGGCGGCGCCGGGGACCTTGCGGTAATCCGCGTGCTGGCCGAGGTGCGCGGACGAAACGGCGATGCCGGGAAGGGACTGGCATTTCTGGAACGGCTGGACACGCCGGACCTTGAACCGGAGGCGCGCAGCGCCCTCGCCCAGTGGATTTTCGACTACCGGGACCGCTTCAATCTGGGCCACGTGTGGCAGTTCGCGGACAGTTACGGCGAAATAATATTCGAGGCCGCCGACCACGAGGCCGCCATTCGGGCATTTTCCACGGGTGCCGTGCCGCCGTCCGCCGTGTGCAGGCGCGACAGAATGGGCGATTGGAAGCCCGTGGCCGATGCGCTGGCCTATGAAGCGCCCGAAATCGCCAAATTCCTCGGCATCGAACTCCAGCAACGGCCCAGTTTCTTCTTCTTCACACTGGTTGCGCTGCTGATTACGGCCATTCTCCTGGCCATGTTCGGGCCGATGGCCGTGCGCTGAGAGAACTCCCAGGCGCACCCCGAATGCCAATTCACCAGACGGAGAATCCCCGATGGTAGGCTGTCTTCTTTTTGCGGGCGCACTCGGACTGTGCGCCCTTGACCTTGCACCGGTGGAGGCCGAGGTCCGTGCGGGGAAATGCTGTGAATTCCGCATCACCGGCGCTGCACAGCCATCGGGAAACCCCTTCGATCCCGACTCCGTCCTCTTGGATGTGTCCTTCGACGGCCCGGACGGGAAGGTCACCCGTGTTCCCGCTTTCTGGAAACAGGAATTCACCCGCGCCCTTGCCGGGGAAAGTGAAACCCTAAACGCCGAAGGCGAGCCGGGCTGGCGGGTCCGGTTCACCCCATGGGAAGACGGGGTGTACCACTGCGAGATTTTCCTGGGCGAAAACGGCGCAACACCGGCGCGCGCCGGTTCCGCCTCGGTGCAGGTGCTCGCCGCACAGGCCCCGCCGCGCGGCTACATCCGCGTCGAGCCGGAGAAGAAGCGGTTCTTCCAGTACGGTGACGGCACCCCCATGCCGCTGCTCGGCAGCAATTTGTGCTGGCCCGGCGGACGCGGCACCCAGGATTACGATGACTGGCTGTCCGCCTTTGCCGGGGCGGGCATGAACTTCGCCCGGCTGTGGATGTGGCCGCTGGCGTTTGGCATTGAGGTGCTGCCGGGAGAGCAGCTCAATTACAACCAGTCGCAGGCATGGCGGCTGGACCACGTGATGGCACTGGCGGCGGACAAGGGTGTGGGAATCATGCTTTGCATGGACTACCACGGCATCTTCCAGGACGAAAAGGACATGTGGGGAGGCAACGACTACTGGCCCACCCATCCCTACAACCAGACCCAGGGCGGCCCCTGCGCAAAGCAGAACGACTTCTTCACCAGCCCGGATGCGCGAAAATTGTACGAGAAACGGCTCCGCTACCTCGTCGCCCGCTACGGTGCCCACCCCTCCCTGCTCTGCTGGGAGTTCTTCAACGAGATTAACAACGTCTATTCCAAGCTGAAACATGCCGATGTCGTACGGTGGCACAGCGACATGGCCGGCATCCTGCACGCCATGGACCCCTTCCACCATCCCGTGACCACCAGTTTTGGCGGCGTGTATGAGGACCGGAAAATGTGGGAGGTGTCCTCGCTGGATTTTACCCAGTACCACCTCTATTGTGACGATGTGCGCAGGGGTATCGGCGTTTTCATCGCCGAAACCGCGCAGCGCTTCTCCGGCAGATATGGCCGGCCCATGCTGATTGGCGAGTTCGGTGCAACCTACAAGAACGACGGACACGAACTCGACCCGAATGACTGGTGCCTTCGCCAGGGCCTTTGGGCGGGCCTGCTCACCGGCACGGCCGGCACCGTAATGCCCTGGTGGTGGGAGCAGACTGGCCCCCGCAACCGCTACGGGCTGTGGGTTTCCCTGTCCCGTTTCATCCGGGACACGGGGTTTGGGTCCGCCGTATGGCACCCGGCTGAGGTGGAGACGCCCCGCCCCGTCCCGCCGCCCAAGGGGCGGCTGGTGCCGGAAGCCAGCGCAGTGCCTTTCACCTCCGAACTTCGCATTGACGCCGGGTGGAACGCCAAGCCCCCGGGCACGCTCATCCTGCGCGGTCCCGGGGCGGAAGACACGTCGCCGCTGCCGTCCTTCCTGCACGGCTCGGCGCATGCTGAACTGTATGCTCCCTTCCGTGTTCGGGCGTACTTCGGTGCCAATGCTTCCGTGCGGGCGCAGATTGACGCCGTGTCGGAAGGCGCGAAGATCGCCGTGCGCGTTGACGGCAGGACCGTCTTGGAAAAGGACATTCCAA
>CALDSM010000597.1 GCA_937923585.1 uncultured bacterium | reverse complement strand
CGGTTTCGGCGATCCCGCGCCGATGGTGTAGACGCGGATGTTGTATTCCTTGGCCAGTTCGGCGGCGGTGAGCGGGTCCAGTTCGCCGCGGTTGTTGCGCCCGTCGGAGAGCAGCACGACCACCTTCGATTTGGCCTCGGTTTGCGTGAGGCGCCGGACGGCGAGACCCAGCGCGGACCCGATGGCCGTGCCCTGTTTGTTCTGCGGTGCGAAGGTTGCCTCGTCAACGGCCTTTTGGAGGATGTCGTAGTCGAGCGTGAGCGGGCATTGGGTCCACGCGATGCCGGAAAAAGTCACGAGACCCACGCGGTCCACGCCGAAGCGGCCGGTTTGGCGCTCGCGGCGGCTGTCAATAAAATTGCGCACGGCCTGCTTGGTGACGTACAGGCGGTCGCGCGGACGGCCGCCCATGACGAAGTCGGTCTGCTGCATGCTGCCGGAGACGTCCACGCAAAGCATGATGTCAATGACGCCGGTGCGGTCCTTGCGGATTTGGTAGCCGTTCAGCGGGCAGGCAATGGCCAGCACAAGCAAGGCCAGCCCGAGCGTGCGCAGTGCGGCCGGAATGGCCCGCCAGCCGCGGGACACGCGCGCGCCGAGACGAGACAGCGCGGAGCCGGTCGAAATGGTTACGGCCCCGGGCGCGCCGGAAAAGGCCTCAAACAGGCCCAGCAGCGCGACGGGTATCAACAGGAGCAACGCCCAGGGATGGGCCAGCGACCCGAAGATGAAGGGTTCGAACAGGGAGTTCATGCTGCGCCCTCCGCCGGTTCGTTCTCAGCAGGGCGGGGCACGGTGTCTTGGACGAAGTGCTCCACTTCAACCAGACGCTGCTCCATGTCCACGACGGAGGGTTCGTGCCGGGCGAATTTCACGCGGTCGGATTGGCGCAGAAACACGGCCAGGAAGTCCTGCTGGTCTTCGGTGAGGATGCCGCTCTGCGCGGCGATGTCGAGGAATTCGGGCGTGGTCTGTTCCGGCGCGCGAATGCGGAAACGATCCTCCACGTAGTAGCGCAGAATTGCCGAGAGGTCCACATAATAGCGTTCTGTCTGGCCCTGGATGGGCAGATTGCGCAGGCGCAGTTCGTGGAGACGCGCCAGCGCGACATCCCAGGCGGGTTTGGGCGGGGCGGCGGGAAGGGGCTTCTTGCGGAGGAAGAACCGCCACACGAGGAATGCCAGCAATGCGACTGCCGCCAATCCGCCAACAATCCAGCCCGGTCCGGGGGAATTCTTTTCTTCGAGTTCCGAAATGGGGGCGCTTTCCTCAAAGGTTGCCGCCGCCTTTTGTTCATCGTCCGTCAGTTCGCGCGCGTTGAAGACCAGCGGCGGCAGGGGATAGGTGGTGGTTTCGCTGGCGGAACTGACGGAAACGTCCATGTCGGGCAGGCGATAGTTGCCCGGCTTTACCGCGTCAATGCGATAGACACATTCCGCATGCATCCGGTCGTTGGGCGTTTCCGTGATGACGGGCGACTCCGGCGCAATCTCGACATCCTTGATCTTTCCAGCGATGTCGGGCCACTGGACTGTGGCGCCCTTCGGCGCTTCCACTCGGACGGTGAGCGTTGCGGAGCGGTGGTAGGGGAGCCTCGGTCCCTGCAATTCGGCGGTAACCGTGGCCCCGACCGCCGCAAAGGCATGGGGAGACACCGCGCCGACCAGCGTCAGCGCGGTTGTCAACGCCCAAAGCAGGGCTTCTTTTCGCTTCGCACGGCTCATCGCAGTCTCTTCTCCCGCATGCGGAAGAACCGGTGGATCTCGTTCACATAGGGCTGGTCGGTGCGGACGTACATGGCGTCCACGCGGGTCTTGCGGAACCGCTCGTCGCGCGCCTGCGCGCGCTGTGCCGCCAGGTCCCGGTAGGCTTGGCGGACTTTGCGGTCACTGGTGTTCACCATCAACTCGCGGCCCGTCTCGGCGTCGCGAAGCGAGGCGATGCCGACGTTGGGCAGTTCCTCCTCGCGCGGGTCGGTGACGGCCACGGCGATGATGTCATGCCGCTTGTTGGCCAGGCGCAGGGCCGACTCGTAATTCTCGGCCATGAAGTCGGACACGAGGAAGACGACCGCCCTGCGGCGGGTTACGTTGTTCAGGTAGTGGAGCGCGGCGGGGATGTCGGTGCCGCGGCCCTGCGGCTCGTGGCACAGCACCTCGCGGATGACGCGCAGCACGTGCTTGCGGCCCTTTTGCGGGGGCACCATGAGTTCCACCTTGTCGGTGAAGATCATCAGGCCGACCTTGTCGTTGTTCTTGATAGCGGAGAAGGCCAGCACGGCGCAGAGTTCGGCGGCCAGTTCATTCTTAAAGCGCGACACACTGCCGAAACGGCCCGAGCCGCTCATGTCCACGAGCAGCATGACCGTGAGTTCCCGCTCCTCGGCCATGATCTTGACGTGCGGGTCGCCGGTGCGGGCGGTGACGTTCCAGTCAATCAGGCGCACGTCGTCGCCGGGGACATAGGCGCGCACCTCCTTGAATTCCATGCCCTGGCCCTTGAACACGCTCTCGTACTGGCCGGCGAGAAACTCGTTGACCATGCGGCTCGTCCGGATTTGTATCCGGCGAATCTGTCGCATGACTTCAAGCGGGATCATGGAAACATCTCCGCTTTCCGGTCATTGCGAGGAGGCCGTAGCCCGACGAAGCAATCTCTTGTAACCACGGCGCGAGGCCCTGGTGATGGCGGGCACGAGATTGCCGCGCTTCGCTCGCAATGACGTTGGTATTTACGGTCAAGTACTTCATTTACGCAAAGCTCGTATCAGGGGACCGGAACGGTTTCAAGGATGCGGCGGATGAGGTCCTCGCTGGTCATGTTTTCCGCTTCGGCCTCGTAGGTGGGCTTGACGCGGTGGCGGAGCACGTCTATCGCGACCTGCTTCACGTCGTTGGGGAACACATTGCCCTCGCCCTGAAGGAACGCCAGCGCGCGGGCCGCCTGTTGGAGGTAAATGGTGGCGCGCGGGGAGGCGCCGTATTCAATCAGGTGCTTCATTTGCAGGCCGAACACCTCCGGCTCGCGTGTCGCGTACACCAAATCCACGATGTAGTTCTTGGCCTTGTCGTCCACATAGATTTGGTTTACGACCTCGCGGGCCTTCAGGAGTTGCTGCCGGGTGATGACCGGGCTGACCTGGGCGGGGTGGAGGATGTCCACCCGGTCCATAATCTCACGTTCCTCGCCGCGGCTGGGATAGCCGATTTTCAGCTTGAGCATGAACCGGTCCATCTGGGCCTCGGGCAGGGGATAGGTGCCTTCCTGCTCAATGGGGTTCTGTGTCGCCAGCACCATGAAGGGCTCTTCGAGCGGGAAGGTCTCCTCGCCGATGGTCACCTGGCGTTCGGCCATGGCCTCCAGCAGCGCCGACTGCACCTTGGCCGGCGCGCGGTTGATCTCGTCGGCGAGCACCAGATTGGCGAACAGCGGGCCCTGCTTGACGCGGAACTCGGCCGAGCGCGCGTCGTAGATCTCGGTGCCGATGAGATCAGCCGGCAGCAGATCGGGCGTGAACTGGATGCGGGCGAACTCGCAGCCGATGGTCTTGGCCAGGCTGCTGACCGACAGCGTCTTGGCCAGGCCAGGCACGCCTTCGAGCAGGATAT
>CALDSM010000596.1 GCA_937923585.1 uncultured bacterium | reverse complement strand
GGTCAGCGGCCACGACAGCACCGCCCGCATCCAGTCGAGCATCTGAATAAAGGCATAGGCGGCCAGCACCAGCAGCACCGCGTCCCACCCGGGTCCATGCCGGTAAACCAGCCAGCAGACCAGCTTCAGGAGCAGCGACAGCGCCAGCATTTCCGCCAGTCGCACCCCAAACGTCACCGTCACCGCCGTGCCCGTGTCCACCGGCAGCCGCAGAATCCGCCGCGAAAACCCGCCGCCCAAATGCCCCGAATTGCGCACGTTCAGCACCAGCAGCAGGCCGCACAGAAGCGGTATGCCCAGTGCGATGGCCAGCACACCGCCTTCGACCCGCAGCCAGTTGAACTCATAGGTGGATGAAACGCGCACAATCAGCAGCAGCCCCACGGTCAGACAAACCGCCGCAATGGGCCCGCCAACACGCAATTCCTCCCAAACCAGCGCCCTAACCCTGCTGTTCATAACCTAACTCCTCTCACTCAGGCCGAAGCCTGTTTAATGCAACCGACGATTACCCGGCACGCGCCGTCTTCTCTTGGACTGCGGCGGCAGAGCGAAGCGCCGACACCGCTTTGGCTTGTGCCTCGTGAACACCTGTCTTTGGCGCACCGACGAACCAAAGCGGCGTCGTTGCCGCCGCACTCCAAAAAGTGCCCGATCTTGGTCTTGCCGCATAGTCTCGTCATGTTCTTCATCGGGAATCCCACTTCTTTCACGCCGTTGCCCGCGCCACGAAGATTGCCTCCAGCGTCGGCACAGCCGACTCGATGATTTCACAGCCCGCCGCCTGCGTCGCGCCGGTGAAGATCGCCTCCTCGCCCTCGCACACCATGCTCCACTCGCGCCCGTCGCCCACGGCGTGAATCACCCCCGGCAGTTCGGGCCGCGCCTGCCCCGCCTCCTTCGCGCGCACGATGTACTTGCGGTGCCGCGCCTTCACCTCGTCCATGCTCATGTCCAGCACCACCCGGCCCTCGTGGATCATCGCCACGTGGTCCGCCACACGCTCCACCTCCTCCAGCAGGTGCGAGGAGAACACCACCGTCCGTCCCTCGTCCGCCACCGTGCGCACCACCGCCGCCAGAATGTGCTGCCGCGCCACCGCGTCCAGCCCCGACGACGGCTCGTCCAGCAGCAGCAGTTCGGGCCGGTGGGCCAGCGCCGCCAGCAGCCCCGCGCGGGCCAGTTCACCCCGCGACAGCGTGCCAATCTTCGCATCCGCCGGCAGGCCGAATTCGTCGCGCAGCTTTTCGGCAAAGGCCGGGTCCCAGTTCGGGTAGAAGGCCTGCGTGTAGCGCATCAACTCCCGCACCCGCATCCATTTGGGCAGGTCCCGGTCCTCCGACAGGTACCCGATGCGCGACAGCACCGCTGTCGGGTCATAGACCGGGTCAATGCCAAAAACGCGCACCGACCCGGTCTTCGCCTGGTAGGCGCCCAGCAAATGCTGGATCAGCGTGGTCTTGCCCGCGCCGTTCTCGCCCACCAGGCCGAAGACTTGCCCCCGCTTCACTTGCAGCGACACGTCGCGCAGCGCCTCCTTGCGGCCGAAACGCTTGGAAAGCCCTGAAACTTCAATGATGCTGTCCGATACATTAATGCTCATGGGATGCCTCCTTCTTTCCTTCCGCCTTGGGTGCCACGCTGAGAGCGTGGTCGCGCTCTCGCAGCAGTTCGATGACCCGCTCCAGACCAAAGCCCAGGTTGCGCGATTCGGCCACCAGGGCATCAATGCGTTCCGAAAGGATGCGGCGGCATTCCGCCTCCGAATAGGGCACCGGCCGTTCCGACACATAGCAGCCCGCCCCGCGCCGCGTGTAAATGAGCCCCGCCGACTCCAGTTCGCGGTAGGCCCGCACCACCGTGTTCGGGTTGACCAGCAGTTGCTGTGCCAGCGCCCGCACAGACGGCAGTTCATCCCCCGGCCCCATCCGTCCCGTGGCAATCAAATGCTTGATTTGGCGCACGAGCTGAAAGTACATCGGTGTGCCGTCGCTCTGGTTAATCGAGATAAGCACGTTACCGTCTCCTTATGCGCTTGACTGTATCAATACTGTAACACAGTTTGGCCCGACTGTCAAGTGGGCTAAAAGAGGTCGGAAAGGGTTTGGAGAGAGCACGTTACCCGGAACGGGCCAATTGCCGTACCAGTGCGCCGTCAGATTATTCGTGGAAATCCAATGCTCCCTGCGTCGCAGAGATGCATTCGTGAAGTCCTTCGGCGCGAACCAGCGCATCTGGCAAAGGCAGGCGTTCCAAGGCACGGGGTTCCACTTTAATGGCGTCACCACCGTAGGATTTCCCGACTTTTCGCAGATTGCCGACAGTTTCCGGGTCTGACAGTACTCTCCAGAGGCGTTCAACAAACTCGGGTGCCGGATCTTTGGGATAAACGCACAGTAAACACGTGAGGGGCACCACGCCTGCCCGGTTTCTGATAAAGCGGGCGCTTCTTCTGCCCAGATAAGCAAACAGGATCGGAGGAACCTTGCGCACTTCCATCCGATACCATGGCTTCCGTGTCTTAATGAGCACCTTGTCCGGCAGACCGCTCTTTTCCCCCATTTCCAGATATTCCTGCACAGACGGGGGAAGCTGGTCATAGGGCATGCCGTTGACGTTCAGTAACCGCGTTGGTCTTCCGCTGGATTCAAGCCGTTCGATGTCCGCCGGTTCGAAGGTCTCACCCTGGACATCCCGCATTCTGCCCAAGGCGCTTATCAGCAGGGAATCCGGGATTCCCAACTCCCTGGCGCGGGCGGCGGTCATAAAAAAGAAATCATTGTCTCCGGTGACGATTCCGCGCATGACGCTCGCAAAATCACCGAGCGTGAACTCGCTCGCGGCATCGTTTGACGGGGGCCTTGACAACCCTGTGGCCAACGCCTCCGTTACCAGGCGGCGATGGACTTGAATGCCAACGCGCTCCTTGGAACCTTGTCCCGAGATGACGGCAATCACTTCTCTCGAATTGCACTCCAGGCAATTGATCCAGTCAAAGTCGGGAACGGGCCGGGCATTACTGATGAGAAAGATGAGTGCGTTGGTGTCAACATCCGGGAATGGGGTGGCTTCTGATGCAAAAGCAATGACCGCATCAAGCCGGTAATGGGTGGTAATCCACTGCCAGAGCGCACTGGCAAACACCCCCTCGCAGATGTCGGCGGAAACAATGTATGCAAGCCGCCCATTGGGGGCCAAAGTCCGGAGTGCTTGAATCAGAAAATAGACGTGCAGTCCGGCACGGCCGTCAATGTGCCGTCCGGTCGTCTTTCGGGCAAACTCGCGCAGATGTTCCTTCTGAAGTGAAGATAAACGATGGTGGCGAATGTAGGGGGGATTCGCTATCACTGCCGGGAAAGAGTCCTTTGGCGGATCGAATACGAAGTCCCGGATCTCCACGTTGCGCAAGTCATCTTCCGTCAGCCCGGACATCCTGGCCTGGTTAATAACCTCCGGGTCTATGTCGCGCCCGAACAGTGCCAGATCAAAGTTGTGGGATTGCGCATGGCGTTTTGCCGCACGGAAGAAGACGCCTTCGCCGAGGGAAGGGTCAAGAGATCGGAAGAGCACACGTCTGAACTCCAGTCACGATCAGATCGCGTATGCCG
>CALDSM010000595.1 GCA_937923585.1 uncultured bacterium | reverse complement strand
CCACCGAGATCTACACTCTTTCCCTACACGACGCTCTTCCGATCTCCCCGGGGTTGGGGAAGATGCGTCTCACGCCGCCGCCTGCGCGGGGCTTATTTGTCCGTGAGGTGCTCGGGGATGCGCATTGAGTAGAACGAGCGCCAGATGAACACGAGCGAGAGCAGGAAGAAGATCACGGCCGCGGTCATGCTCACGGCCGGGGTGAGCGTAATGGCCATTTCGACGGCCAGCAGCCCGAACAGCGTCGTGAACTTGATGACCGGGTTCATGGCCACCGAGGAGGTGTCCTTGAAGGGGTCGCCGACCGTGTCGCCGACCACGCATGCATCGTGCAGCGGGGTGCCCTTGGACTTCAGTTCGGTTTCCACGATCTTCTTGGCATTGTCCCACGCGCCGCCTGCGTTGGCCATGAAGATAGCCTGGTAGAGGCCGAAGACGGCGATGGAGATCAGGTAGCCGATGAAGAAGTAGTGGTTGAAGCAGGCAAAGGCCAGCGTCGAAAAGAAGACGCCGAGGAAGATGTTGAACATGCCCTTCTGCGCGTACTGCGTGCAGATGGCCACAACCTTCTTCGAGTCGGAGACGGAGGCGGCCTTGTCGCTGTCGAGGTTGATGTTGCGCTTGATGAACTCGACCGCCTTGTAGGCGCCCGTGGCCACCGCCTGCGTCGCCGCGCCGGAGAACCAGTAGATCACCGCGCCGCCCGTGATCAGGCCGAGCAGGAACCGCGGGTTCAGGATGGACAGGCCCATGTTGACGCCGTCGGGGCCGTCCACGCCGTACTTGGCCTTGAGGAGCTGGATGATGGAGAAGATGAGCGTGGTCGCGCCCACGACCGCCGTGCCGATGAGCACCGGCTTGGCGGTCGCCTTGAAGGTGTTGCCCGCGCCGTCGTTTTCCTCAAGGTAATCCTTGGCGGTCTCAAAGTTCGGCTTGAAGCCGAAGTTCTTCTGGATGTCCTCTTCAATGCCGGGAATCGTTTCGATGGTGGACAGTTCGTACACGGACTGGGCGTTGTCGGTCACGGGGCCGTAAGAGTCCACCGCGATGGTGACGGGGCCCATGCCGAGGAAGCCGAAGGCCACCAGGCCGAAGGCGAAGATCGCCGGGGCGTCCATCAGTCCGCCCAGGCCGTGGGTGCTGACCGCATACGCGCCGCCCATCAGGAACACGATGGTGATGCCCATCCAGTAGGCGCTGAAGTTGCCGGCCACGAAGCCGCCGATGATGTTCAGGCTGGCGCCGCCCTCGCGGGAGGCCGTCACGATTTCACGCACATGGCCGGAGTTGGTGGAGGTGAAGACCTTGACCAGTTCGGGAATCAGCGCGCCCGCGATGGTGCCGCAGGTGATGATGAGGGAGAGTTTCCACCACATTGTCGTGTTGTCGCACAGCGAGGGGATGAGGAGCCTGGAAAGGGCGAAGGTCATGACGATGGAGACGATGGAGGTGATCCACACGAGGGAGGTGAGCGGCAGCTCGAAGTTGAACTTCGGGGAATCGCCGAATTTGGCCTTTGCCCACTTGTTGTTCAGAAGGTAGGACACGAGGCTCGTGATGATCATGCCGATGCGCATCACGAAGATCCACACCAGCAGCTGAACCTGGAGGTGCTCCGTGGCCGGCAAGTCGAGCGTTCCGTCGGGCCGCAGCGCCCGAACCGCGAGCAGGATGAAGGTGATCAGCGCCACGCCGGTCACGCCGTAGGTCTCGAATCCGTCCGCCGTCGGGCCAACCGAGTCGCCGGCGTTGTCGCCGGTGCAGTCCGCGATCACGCCCGGGTTGCGCACGTCGTCTTCCTTGATCTTGAAGACGATCTTCATCAGGTCGGAGCCGATGTCGGCGATCTTGGTGAAGATGCCGCCCGCGATGCGCAGCGCGGCCGCGCCGAGCGACTCGCCGATGGCGAAGCCGATGAAGCAGGGGCCGGCCCAGTCGCCGGGAACAAAGAGCAGGATGCCGAGCATGATGACCAGCTCAACGGAGATGAGCAGCATGCCGATGCTCATGCCGGCCTGCAGCGGAATCGCCATGGTCGGGAAGGGCTTGCCGCCCAGGCTGGCGAAGGCCGTGCGGGAGTTGGCGTAGGTGTTGATCCGGATGCCGAACCACGCCACGCCGTAGCTGCCCATGATGCCGACGATGCTGAACGCCAGAATCGTGAGCACCTTGTCCACGGTGTAGTGGGACAGGAAGTAGAAGTAGATGACCATGATGACGGCAATGAAGGCCCACAGCAACCCGATGAACTTGCCCTGCGTGAACAGATAGGTCTTGCAGGTCTCGTAAATCAGCTCCGAGATGTCCTTCATGGACTTGTGCACGGGCAGGTTGCGGATGCGCGTGAACTGCACCAGGCCGAATCCCATGCCGCCGAGACAGATGAGCAGGCCCAGGAACAGCAGGCTCCAGCCGCTGATGAAGCCCATGAACTTGACCATTGACAGGTCAGGAATTTTGAGGTCCGCCTCGCTGGCGAATGCCGTGCCCGCGGGCAAGAGGACCGCGAGCGCGAGAAGGCCCAGCAGGACGCGCCTTGCCGGGGCTTTGCACATGATTGCCGACATAGTCATTCTCCCTTGTTGTATAAGGTAACTTCACAACGCCGCGGGCCGCGACCCGCACGATACTGCGCAGCACTCGAACTGCCCCCCGGACTTCCCATCCTGAACCACCTTTCGCGGGATGCAAAGGGCGGCAAGAAAGGGCGGGAATCCGCCGGAGAGACACACACCGGGCGCACGTACACTGCCTTCCAAGACTGGACCGACCCACTTTCCCCGTGCAGTTCGCTGGTTGAATCCTTCAAGACGGTAGCGAAAAGGGGGGCCGGAAGTCAAATTTGACTCCAAAACGGCAACCCAAGACCACTGGAGGCGAGTTCTGAGTCTAAAAATATCCGCAAAAATGCGGAGTCTGCGGGACTATTGGGAAATTCCACCTGCCTCGTTGCCCGTTCCGACAATTCAGACACAGACGGCGCATTCCGCAGTTAGTACTGAGAATGCGCCGCCTCGTATCCGCAATAACAACGGGGGTTTACAGGATTCCAAGCTCTTTCAGCCCGTCAATGCCGGACTGCACTTCGCCCGCGGAACGGTGCAATGACTTGCGGTCCGCATCGGAGATTTCGAGTTCGAGAATCTGTTCGACGCCGTTAGCGCCCAAGACACAGGGCACGCCCATGAAAATGTCGGTCAAACCATACTGACCGGTAAGTAGGGCTGCGCAAGGGAGCAACTGTTTCTCGTCCCGGATCACCGACTGCACCATCCGCGCCGCGCTGGCTGCGGGTGCGTAGTAGGCGCTGCCGGTCTTGAGCAGCGCGACGATTTCGCCGCCGCCCTTGCGCGTGCGGTCCACGATGGCGTCAATGCGATCCTGCGGGATGAGCTTGGTGATGGGAATGCCGGAGACGGTGGTGTAGTGGGGCAGCGGGACCATGTCGTCGCCGTGTGAGCCGAGCACCATGGTGTCCACGTTCTTCATGCTCACGCCCAGTTCCATGGCCACGAAGGAGCGCATGCGCGCGCTGTCGAGGCATCCGGCCATGCCGATGACCCGGTTGGCGGGGAAACCGAGCTTCTTGTGGGCAAGATAAACCATCACGTCCAGCGGGTTGGTCACAATGATGACGACCGCGTTGGGCGCGTGTTTGCTGATGTTTTCGCAGATGCCGCTGATGATGCGGCCGTTCGTCCCCAGCAGGTCGAGCCGGGTCATGCCGGGCTTGCGCGGCAGGCCCGCGGTGATCACCACCACGTCGGCGCCGGCGATGTCCGCATAGTCGTTCGTGCCGGTGCAGATGCCGCTGTAGCCGCGGATGGGACCCGCCTCGGTCAGGTCAAGCGCCTTGCCCTGCGGCAGCCCCTCGACGATGTCCGTAAGCACCACGTCGCCCAGTTCCATTTCAAGGCAGTACTGCGCGACCGACGCGCCCACATTCCCCGCGCCAATGGACGCGATCTTATAGCGTTTTCCAACGGACATGACTGGTCTCCTTTGTTGATTTACTTTGCCGGGGGCAACGCGGTTCGCTGCATGTGCCAGGGAAGCACTTTTTCTTCAAACACGCCGGACAATCTCACGTTGGCCTCAACGGCACCATAGTTTAGCATAATTAGATGTCCGTCGGCCTGCACGCTTAGGAACACACCGTCGGGCCGTTCTGTTTCCAGCATGGCCCTCGTCCACGGGTGGAGGGAGGGGGTCGCCTTGAGCGATTCGGCGACAAAGCCGCCATAGAGACTCGGCGGTTCCATGTCGCCCGCGAAGCGGCGGAACGCGCCCTTGCCGGTATCGCCCGCGGTCCAGCATTGGTAGACTGCCGTGTCACCCTGCACGGTTTCCAGGCCGGCGCGCGGGAAGGAGGGGTAGATGACCGTGCCACCGGCGCGCAGCCAGGCGTCTATCTTTTCCAGCACGTCAGGCTCGATAACGTTGCCCCACGCGAACACCAGCGCCTTGTAGCGGTCCAGGAAGCCGTCGCGGATCAGATGCTCGTCGAGATAGTCCACATCGGTGACGCGGCGCACCTCGCGGGCGCGGGGATTGAAGCCCCATGCGTACAGTTGGCGGAATGCCGCGTCCTCCAACTGGTTCATGGTCTCGGGGTAATACACCGCCACCTCGACCAGCGGGGGCTGGCGCGTGTCCATCAGCGGCAGCCCGTTCAACCACAGGTCGACCGCCAGCGGATGGGCCTCCAGATTACCGTTGTAGGTGAAGAAATGGTCGCCGTTGCAGGCGAGCAGGTTGAACAGCCGCCCCGTCACGCCGCGGGCCGTGTGCGAACTGGCCGGTTCGCCGCCGATGCGCGCGCCGTAGAGCCGCGCCGCCGACGTGGCCATGCGCGTGGCGTAGAAATTCTGCTCGTAGCTGTCGGTCTCGTTGGTGAGCCGGGTTCCGCAGTGCAGGTCCGCCATGGTCTTGGTCTGCGCGGCATAGTCGGTGCCCGCCTCGCGGAAACCCCAGCCGCCCGCGGACTGGTAGAGCATCGTGTTCGGCATGGCGGCTTTGGACTCGCGCGCCCACCAGTCGCACCAAACAGACATGCTGTCGGTGTACCAGCCCGTCAGGTCGAGTCGCTCCTGGCGGCTCTGGATCACCTGGGGCAGCGTCATGGTCACCTCATCGAAGGAGCGCAGTGCCAGGCCGTTCCAGGCCTTGCTGAGCGCCTCGACCGTGCCGTACTTCTTCTTGAGGTACTGCTGGAAATCGGCGCGCGCATAGGGGTCGCCCGCCCACCAGCCGATGTGGATGTGCATCTTCTGCCCGCGCAAGCCCCAGTTGCCGCCCGCGGGGTATTGAGACTCGCCGAAATTGCCGCTCGGCCCGAGCCGCACGGCTTCAAGGATGCCCTTGCCGTCGTAATGCTCCCCAAAGGCCCGCAGGACCCGCGTCACATGGCGCTTGTGCCAGGGACTCCAGATGCTCTGGATGGCGTTCGATTCACCGTGCTCCAGGCAGACCATGCCCACGTTCTCAGGGCTGGCGGCGAACCAGTCCGGCAGTGCATAGGCCGAGCCGACGATGAGGAGTGGGAACCATTTCAGATCGTACTGCTTAAGTTTCTCGACCACGCCGTCATAGAAGCTGAAATCGAACTTGCCCTCCTCGGCGGGCTCCAGCCGCCGCCAGAGCACGTAGCTTTCGATGGAGGTG
>CALDSM010000594.1 GCA_937923585.1 uncultured bacterium | reverse complement strand
GCTTGGTGAGCGCGACTTCGCGCGCCGCCGAGAGGAAGGAGCGGGCGTCGCCGACGGCCTCCATGTAGATGACGATGCTGCGCGTGTCGGGGTCGTTGCCGAGGTAATAGATGAGGTCGCTCCACTGCACGTCAACCATGCCGCCGAAGGAGACGAACTTGCTGAAGCCGGTCCTGGTCTCCCGGCTCCAGTCGAGCACGGAGCGGCAGATGGCGCCGCTCTGGCTGATGAAGCCGACGGTGCCGCGCAGGGCGATCTGATCGGCGAAGGCGGCGTTGAGCCCGAGGACGGGGTTCATGAGGCCGAGGCTGTTGGGGCCGATGATGCGGATGCCGCCCTCGACAATGCGCTGCCGGATTTCCCCCTCGAGCGCGCGGGTGGGCAGGTCGCCGCGGTTGAACACGGCGGACGCGATAATGGCCGCCTTCACGCCGGCGGCGATGCATTCATCGAGCACGTCAGTCACGGTGGGCGCGGGTGTGATGATGACGGCCAATTCTGGGGGGTCGGGGATGTCGCGCACGCTGGCGTGGGCGGGTATTCCGAGCACCTGGCGGCGTTTGCTGTTGACGGCGTGGACCACGCCGCCGAAAGGGTTGCTGATCAGGTTCCAGAAGATGGTGCGGCCGACGCTCGCCGGGCGTTCCGATGCGCCGATGACGGCCACGGAACGGGGCGCAAAAAACACGTCGAGCGGATGACGCGGCGTCTCTTCGCCGTGGGCGCCGTAGGCCACAGGACTGGTCGAGGACATGGGACAACCTCCTACCGGCGCATTGTAGCACAGAGGAAGGGCGAGGGCTGAAGGGCGAGACAGAACGGAAGACGGGGCGGTCTTGCCAGGGCTTGCAGTTATGCCCCCCGGGATTCCTCCTCGAGGGGGGCGGGCGGGACGAGTTCGATGACCCTGTGAATCCAGGCGTCGCTGCGGAAGAAGGCCCAGGTCAGGACGAGGCGGGAGGCGTGGCTGACGAGAATGGCGAGCCAAATCCGCTGCGGGGTGAGCGCTTCGGCCAGGTGGAAGGCCTGACACACGCTGAGCAGGACCACGATCTGGGTGACGAATGCGATGTACATGGGGGTTTTCGTTTCGCCGGCGCCCTGCATGCCGCCGGTCAGCGCAAGCGCGCCCGCCAGGGCCACGCCGGAGAAGCTGAGGTAGTGGAGCAGCGACACGGCATAGCCGTGGGCGGGCTCGTCCACCATGCTGAAGACGCGCAGGAACGCGTCGGTGCCGACCCAGAAGAGGAAACCCACGACCACGGCCCAGGAGGAGCCAATCCACGCCGCGATGCGCACGGCGCGCTTGCCGCGCTTCGGGTCGCCCGCACCGATATTCTGGCCCATGAGCGTGCTGGAGGCGGCGCGCAGGCCGAAGGAGGTCCAGGTGACGAGCGCGAAGAGCTGGGCGTAGCAGATGGTGTAGGCGGCCTGCGCGGCGGAGCTTTGCTCCAGCAGGCCGATGAAGCGCAGCAGGAAGACGCCGCCGATGTTGAGCAGCACGCCCTGGATGCCGGTGGGCAGGCCGATGCGCACGACGGTGGCGATGATGGAGAAGTTGGGCAACAGCAGCCAGCGGCGGGGCGGCTGGATGATCATCCTGCGGCGCATGACCAGCGAGAGCGCTATGGCCACACTGACAAAGGGCGCGATGACCGAGCCGAGCGCCGCGCCGGTGGTGCCGAGCGCGGGAATGGGGCCGCGGCCGGGGATGAGCACCATGCTGATGGAAATGTTGAGCAGCGTGGTGAAGATGCCCAGCTTGAGCGGCGTGCGCGGGTCGCCCGAAGCGTTGAACGCGCCGGTGACCATGAACATGAGGAACAGCGGCGCGCCCATCACGAAGAGGATGCGCAGGTAGGGCAGCGCGTGGACCCGCACATCCTCCCTGGCGCCGACGAAGTCGAGCAGGCGCGGCGCGAGCCACCAGCCGAGCGGGGCCACGACGCAGACGAGAAACGCCACGGCGCACAGGAAGGAGGCGTAGAACACCTCGCTTAGAGTTTCGCGATCCTGCCGTCCCGCGTAGCGCGCGACCAGCACGTTGGTTCCGTGGAAGATGGACGATATGAACACGACCACGACCATGAACACCTGCCACGACACACCGATGGCGGCGTTGGCGGCGCTGTTCGCCGAGTGGACGTAGTGGCC
Source organism: uncultured bacterium (assembly GCA_937923585.1). Taxonomy (GTDB): domain Bacteria; phylum Hydrogenedentota; class Hydrogenedentia; order Hydrogenedentales; family CAITNO01; genus CAITNO01. The sequence continues at coordinate 6,842 of CALDSM010000594.1, read as the reverse complement.
GACCATGATGTGGTTGACGAAGCCCTGCATCCCGTTGACCAGGTTCAGCAGCACCAGCGGCCAGGAGAGTTTCCAAACCGAGCGCAGCACGCTGCCCGAAACGATTTCCCTGTCGAACGGCTTCATGGGTTCACCATGGGCGGCGGTCAAAGGCTGCGCAGGAAGGCGATAACCGACCGGCAGGCCTCCAGTGAGGGAGCGGCCAATTCTCTCAGGCGTTCCTCACGAAGCATGTGACCATAGCCATGCACGTGCACATGCCGGAAGTACAGCAGATCCTTCATCTCAGCGAAGAACTGTTCTGGAATAAGACCATGCTCGCGGGCCAACTGCAAAAGTTCCACATGCCATTTGTCACTTTTCGGAAGGCTGACATTGCGCTCAGCCAGGAGAGAGCGAAACAGTCCCTCCAAACCGCTATAGGCATTCTGAAGAAGGGTTCCCATGGCGATGCGTTCGTACATTGACCAGTCCTGGCGGCCCGTCAATTCTTCCATCAGTGATAGAACCGTCTCGATCTTCGAAAGTCCTTTTTCTAGATAGGAATCATCAGGCTGCATAGATTTTGCGGCCTGTTTGGCGAATGATTTCTTCCAATGGCGGTTTCTCGTCAAGGTCAACAACGTCTACCGGCTTCGATAATGAGAAGTAGAGGTCGCGGCCGAAGGAGAAGCAACATTTCGGGTCCATTCCCTCCACGCCAAGATCAATATCGTTTGGCGTGCGGGTTGGATCAAGCGAAGAACCGAACAGCCAAACCCCGGTCGCCCCGTAGGTTTTTGCACATTCCAATATCTTTGCTGTGTCTTCTTCTGACAACATGACATTCACCCGCTTGAATTATGACACAAACGACTGCAATTGCGCCGTTTTCTATTTCTTGGACTCCCCAGCCGGTGCGGCTTGAGCAGAGGATGTGTCAAATTCCAATTCTTGTTCTTTGAAAACGGTGACATTGACAGAGTTTATGGCGGTTAACCTAATGCGCCCCCTGCCATTTGCCGGAATAGACCATTTCAGTTCGGCCTTGCCAGCAAACCCGTGTTGCGCAAGAAGCTGATTGTACAACTGGGGAATCCCTGTGCTTTGCACAACGGCGGGGGCAAAATCGATGACTTCCACAGCATATCGCACCGAGTCCTCAGCACCAAGCCCCGTAGTTTTCGGAACAACATTTATGGACTGTCCATTGTGGATCTTTTCAGAAAAGCCTGAGGAAACAATTTCAGGCACTGGCTCAAAACTTCCCCGTGGGGCGATGGACGGATCATTCTGAATGGCAGTGCTGACAGCCTTTGCAAACTCAACTACCGAAGCCATAGGTCCGATCCAAGCGCTGCCATAGACCACATTTCCGAGCCGCACATAAAAAGTACCGCTTTGACCTCCAGAAGCTGACCAGAAACAACTCTCGTCACCAAGAGGCTCGCTATTTGTCAATGGAGAAATAGGCAAGATCTTCCCGATATCTCTCCCAATACGCTTTGCATCATCGGTCGTCACACAAACTGCGAGCAAAAGTCCGGTTAGACGCGCATTCTTGATGCCGACAACGCCATCATATGCTGCGCCAATTGGGGTTGCGCGGAAAGGCTTTGATGCCGCCACAGAAAGTCCCAAAGCATCAAAAAGCTTCTCGCTGTGCACGCCTAAATAGAGGCCAGTTGGACTGGCCGACGCGGTGGAGGAAACAAGTATCATCAGCATACAGGCAAAATGAGAATATGCAGATGTCATCGGAACAATCCTCTATCTCGCTTAGTCCGCCGAAGGCCTCAATCTTCGCGGACTATCTCGATTCCGTCGGGCGCGTCAATCTTGGAATGGACGGTGCCGTCCGCGGCGGTTTCGTGGCGGACGGTGACCACGCCCTTGGGCGTGGGGAAGCGGCCTTCGGCCCAATCGAGGCCGCAGAGATTGGGCTTTACCAGCAGCTTTGCGCAGCCCGGGGCGAGGGGGCGGAATCCCAGCACGTACTCGGACATCCAAGCCGTGGGGCCGGAGGCCCAGCCGTGGCAGAGGCTGTGGCGCAGGCCCTTGTAGCAGTAGTTGCCGTAGTCGGTGTGGATACTCCTGGCACCCTCAGGCACGAGGTCGTTGATGCCGACGGAGCCGGGAACCCAGTCGAGGTTGAAGTCTTCCCAGAAGGTGGTGGCGCCGAGGTCGAGCATGGCGCCCCAGTATTTGCGGATGACTTCGAGCGCGCCCGCGTGGTCGCCCGCCATGGCGCGGGCCTGCAGCACGTAGTAGCCGTAGAAGGTGGACACGCCCTTGAGCGGGTCCACGGCGAGTGTGTCGCGGTTGACCTCCTTTGCGGGACGCAATCCGGCCAGCGCGGTGAGCGCGGCGGCCTGCTTGCCCTTGGTGGGCGGGAGCGCGTACTTCCGGAGACGGTCCACGGCGGCGCGGGCGGTGGCCGCGGCGTCGGCGAGGCCGAGCAGATCGCACAGTTCGGCACCGCGCGTCAGACCCATGGTCAGCAGGCCCTGGAGGCCGTTGTGGATGGCCTCCTTGTCCTCGCTGGAGGGCCAGTCGAGGAAGCGGCCCTCGCCCATGCGTTCGCAGCCGTCGTCGCCGACCTGTGCGGCAAGCTGCCTGATGAGCCCTTCGAGGTACTCGCGCTGCTCTTTCACGTAGTCCAGGTTGCCGTGGTTGCGGTACCACTCCCACTGGATCATGACCCACCAGAGCGAGTACGAACTGATGCCGTTCATCCAGCCGGGGAGCGGCGTTTCGCCGCGCACGTAGTCGAGGCTCTTGGGCACCACGTCCACGTCGCCGAAGACGGCGTTGATGGTCATCGTCTCGGGGTGCATGTCGCCGATCCACACAAGGCGGTCGCGCTTGATGCCGTCCCAGAGCCGGTCCTGCATGTTGAGATGGACGGTGTAGGCGCCGGTTTGCCAGATCCTGTTGAGCAGCTCGTCGCTGCACTTGAACGCGCCCCTGTATTCGAGGTCGCGGTAGATGAACACGGCCAAGACTTCGCGCAACTGGAGTTCGGTGTTTGGCTCGATCAGTTCGATACGGGCGTAGCGGAATCCGGTGTTGCCGAATTCGGCGTAGCCGTACCAGGGCACGAGGATGTCCTGCGTATGGATGGCGTGGTCCTGATCGGGCGTGCCCATGGCCTCGGCGACGGATTCGCCGAAATGGACGCGCACGGGCGTGGGCGCGTGCTGCGGCGTGATGGCGTTGGTGAGTCGGATGCCGCCGTGCAACTCGCGGCCGAAGTCAAGGAGCAGCGCGGGCACCTCGCCGCCGTCATGGTGCATGACGCATTTGCCGTTTTCACCCAGGAGGGTGTCGGCGCCCGTCAGGTGTTTCGCGTCGCCCCTCCGCCACACAATGCGCTCGGGCTTCACAAACTTGCGCAGGCGCGGGTCCGCCGCGCCCCATTCGAGCCTGTCCACCATGGCCTGTCCATCCTAGGGTTGCAAAGAAAAGCGGCGCACGCGCGCCGCATGCCGGAATTATAGACCAGCGTTGCGGGAGCGCGGTAACAGTGGCAACTTGCAGGCAGACAGTGACTCCGGTCCCGGGGTGAGGGTCCGCAAGCGGGCGACTTCTTTTTGACTGCGGTGGCCATGCCGCCGCTTTTGATTCGGGACGCGCGTTCCACTAGACTCCGGGTCACGGCGCTGACAAGGGAAAGCGGCGGCATGGCCACCGCAGTCAAAAACAGTACGGATCGCAAGGACCAGGTTCTCAGCATGACACAGCGGGTACAGATAGACGCGCTAGGCCGTAACCTCGACTTGGAATACACCTGGGTCGGTCCGGCGTCCACCACGGACCCCGTCATCGTGTTTCTCCATGAGGGACTCGGCAATGTGTCCCTCTGGCGGGATTTTCCGAAGCAGCTTTGCGAAGCACTCGGATTCCGCGGCCTGGGCTACTCACGGTATGGCTATGGCCGTTCGACGCCACGTTCGCACGACGAACGTTTTCCCAGCGAGTATCTCCTCCGCGAGGCTGCTGAGGTGCTGCCCGCGCTGCTGGACACGCTCGGGGTGCGCGGCGCGTGGCTGTTCGGCCATAGCAACGGGGGAACCATCGCTCTGCTGCTGCCGCCCGTGTGCCGGAGCGCGTCCGGGGGATTATGGTGCTCGCGCCCCACATCTTCATGGAAGACAGCATTCTCCCCGGCATCCTCAAGACCCGCGACGTGTATGTGGGCGCACCACTTTGAAAGCAACTCGCGCGGCATCAGGCTGACCCGGACTCTGCCTTCTACGGATGGTTTGATATCTGGAGCGATCACACCTTCCAAGGCTGGAACATCGAGGGCGATCTAGATAGCATCACCTGCCCGGTGCTTGCCATCCAGGAGGAAAACGACGAATACGCCTCGCTCGAAGCAATCTGCGGGTTCTACCGCCGCGTTTTTTCGGCGCAACTTCTGGCGCTATCGGGTTCGGTGCAGCCTCTGCACCGTGACCAAACTACTACAGTCAGCAAAGCAGTGAAAACGTTCATAGGCGACAGGCTCCAGACACAGGGCCTGCAGTGATAGCTCTGGCCTCGCAACCATCGCGGAAGGGCGCGCAAGATAGGCGCCATAGGTCCGATTCGCTACACTTATCGGACTATGAAATAGAGCAAAGACTGCAATCCGGAGGCGGGAGGATATACTCTTCCGTAATAGAGCTGGCTGCTGTCTTGCCTCGGATTGCAAGGGACCCTGAAATGGTCAAATAACATTTGAAATTCTCGAAACACTAAACGTAATATCCTTAAAGAGGTGTGCCCATGTACTTAAGGCTTTTCAGTCTTCTTTTTTGTGCTGTGATGGTCTTCTGTACAGCACTTTCCGCGCAGATGGTAGTCGGCTCGCTGAATACTCAAGGACTCGGAACAAGTCGTGAAAAGGATTTGACGCTGCTAGCCCAGATAGTACGCAACGAACATTTCGATGTGCTGGCGTTGCAGGAAGTGTTCAAGCGAGACCGGGGCGAAGAATTTAACACCGTTGGGGTGAAAGCCTTAACCGATACGTTGGGGTCCGACTGGGCGTACCAGTTTTCAAGAACACGGTCTGGGAACGAATACTATGCCTATATATGGAATCGAAACAGTGTATCGGAGGTGCTTTTTGAATTCACTGGTATAGTTGAATATCAGCAATCACTCATTCGCCCCCCCTTTGTCAAATGCTTTTCCCATAAGGGCAAAGAATATGCCCTTATAAACACCCATGTAATCTTTGGCGTGTCATCCGATACAGCCAAAAGAATCGATGAACTTCGAGTTTTGGCTCGCATTTATGACAGCGTATATAGGCGCTATGACACGACCCTCTTGTTGGGCGACTTTAATCTTTCAGCCAGTGAGATTAACGCCGCTCTTAAAGGCGAAAAGCTCGTCTGCTACCAGACTTCGAAAACCACCGTAGGCGACAACCGTTACGTTAACGATTACGATCATTTTGTCATGGCGAAGGATGTCTTCAGTGCGCTCTCGCCCTCGTTCGAACGCGTCAAAGGCCCGGAAGTCTATTGCAGCGGCAACTTCGCGAAGTACAAGTCGTCCATTTCCGATCACGTTCCAATAAAGCTCGTGGTTCCATAAGGAGGAGATTATGTCTATGTCAGCAAGAGGCGCCTTACTGCTGTGTTCTTTTCTTGTTTGCACACTGGCATGTAGCATCGCAACAGCGCAGCGCTTTCAGGTGGCCGGACTCTTGGAGCGTTTCAACCTGACGGACAAGGGCGAAGAGGAAACTAACAAGCTCCTTGTGGCTCAAACGTTGAATTACTGCCGGGAATCCTTATGCAAGATAACCCATTTCAAAGAAGACCCCGTAACGATGCGTCTGGCAATTGAAGCGGCGCGCGACAGAATTGTCAATAACGTTGATGTTACAAAGATTAAGGACGAGGCCATACAAAATCTTATGATGGAGCTCATGACGGTCCTCAAAGAGACGGGACTTGACGAAAACAAGAAGGATCGTGTGCGTGCCATCTTTGCTTCTGAGACGGAAGAGGCGTCTTCCGGAGCCTTAAAACAAGGTTTGGATTCAGCCCTCATCTCTCTTACGGCGCTTGCTATTAGTGCAAGATCCATCGCGGCAGGAGATATTGGAAGCGCCAAACAAAGCGTTATTGCTTTGACGAGTTCCATATATGGCATTTTTGCGGGGCGGGCCGAATACAATAAACGAAAGGCGCAGACTCAGCGCCAGCTTGAGGAGGAATTGGGCAAAATCGATGATGATGGAGAGAGGAGAATCGACGCTGTCCAGAAGAATTTCTTTGCCGCGGAAGTCAAACTATGGAATCAGCATGACATCTCGGAGCAGTTCGATCTGAAAGAGAATCAGCTCGACAGATACGTGAAGATTCTCAAAGAAGAGGCTAACGACGCTAAGACGCGCCTGAGCCGCTTGCAAGGGATCCAGTCGGACTTCCAAGCTTATCCGCCATTCTGGTACCAGATTGGCAAGGCAGCACAAGACAGCGGGAAAGAGGCGCTTGCGCTTCAGTGTTTCGAAAACTTCGAAAAGATATATTTGAGGTTGTTTCGGGAAGATGCGGACTATGTCATGTTGTGCATGTCACGCATTCAACTGTCAGATGTCAAGGAGGATCGCGACCGGATTCTAAAAGATCTGGAAATCATCGAGAAGAACGTACGTTACTATTACCAGTGGGAAGTTGTCCTCTTTGCGGCTCTGAAGCAACTCGAACTGGGCAATTTCGACAAAGCCAAGGAGTTGATTCTTAGAAACATTCAGGAGCGTTACGCTGTTCGCCAGAACCAGCAAGTCATGAGCAGTATCGACGCGGGAATGGCCGCCGCGACGATACCAGCCGAACTTCAAAAGCCGCTCGAAGGGG
>CALDSM010000593.1 GCA_937923585.1 uncultured bacterium | reverse complement strand
GATTCAGGACCGGAACAACGGGGCCTGGAGTGATGCGCTGTACGAGTACTGGGTCGCGGGGCTGCTGAGCGGGCCGAAGATGTTCTATCGGGGGACGGGTGACAACTTCACTGTTTGCGACCAATACAGCACACGGGACCGCATGTTCTGGTCCACGGACAATGTCGAGGCAACCAATTCTGAAGAACGTGAAGGGGCCAATGCTTCTTCTATTATGCCGGCATACTTGTCGGCATATGGTACACGTCTGCGCGCGCGGTTGGCGCGCGCAGACGACGAGGGTCATTACAGCGACGTGATGATGCCGACCATACGGGCCATGGGCTCATTGGTGGGGAGATCGCCGTTGCGGTCGTACTTCTTGAACTCCGCATGGCCGTCCATGTACAGCACATTGGCGCCGCCCGGGATGTGGTTGTAGTTCTCCACCCGTGTGGCGAGCTGGTCGAACATCACCAGCATGGAACTCTGGGCGATGTTGGCCGAGCCGGGGTTGTTGATGTCGGTGATCAGGAACCGTTCAATGCCGTCGCGCAAACGGTAGATTCTGGTTCCATTGCCGTTGCCCAAGCCCTGGGTCGCGAACGCGCCTCCGTCCAGTGAGGTCAGGTCCACGTCCTGGTCCGCGGGCGGGAACATGCCCGTCTTTTGGTTGGTGGCGTAGGCCATTGTGGCGGCCATGTCGCTCAGCACAATATGGTCCATCACCAGGCCAAACTGTGTCAGTGCAGGTGCGCTCGGGTCAACGCCGGTGGTGTCCGCGCCCAACTGGCCCAGCAGGCTCCAAAAGCCGAAACTGCTGACCGGCATCGTGGCCTTGCCGTTGTCGAGCGCCCAGCCCAGATAGCCGTAACTCTCGTCAATGGCCCGGGCGCAGGTTCCGCCATGGTTGGCGGCGTAGCCAAAGCACCAGGTTCCGTCATGCTTGGCCTGCGCAATGCCCTCGCTGAGACCCGCCTTTGACGGGCAGAACGCGATTGCCGGATCGGTCAGGTATTCGGGGTAAATGGTGAACACATTGGGGCCCGCATCAATGCAAAAGCGGTAGCCGCTTCCGTCCCACGGACCCTTTTGGTACACGCCCAACTGGATCGGCGGGAAGGCCCCGTTGGCCTCGTTGGAGTACATCTTCAGCACCAAGCCCCACTGCTTCAGATTGTTCTGGCAGGAGGCACGCCGTGCGGCTTCGCGGGCGCGGGCAAGGGCCGGCAGCAAAATCGCCGCCAGAATCCCTATAATCGCGATGACCACGAGCAGTTCGATTAATGTAAAGCCATGTCTCGTCCTTTGGTACAACATACTGCAAACCTTTCGACCCTCGATACTTTGCTCCACGGCACCCAAGCCGCAAGCCGTCGCGCCGCCGAGGGTAACCGATGACGCCAACTCAATCATAACACCCATATCTTCAAATTGCCATTGGTATTACCAATCGCAATGTCTATCGAAGGTCTTTTCCGTGGCTGTCTGCGGAACCTGCTTTAATTGCCATCTAACTTGGAAAACCCCCGTTGGCAATACCCTTATTCCCCTAAAATCAAAAAATACGCGGGTCAATTGTTCCCGGTCAGGTCGGAAACCTGGAATGGACCGTTGATGGTTGGGTACGCAGTCCTGACTGGAAGGAGAAGAAGTGCTTAACGGATGGAAAGGACACACTTGAGTCACCCCCAGGGGGCGCGTTCGTGCCAATTCTTGTCGTGCTTAAGTTCCTGTACTGGAATGCCTTGCAAAGGGTGACTGTGCCTCCGACCGCTCGTCCCGGCAGGCCGCATACTCGTATTCGCAGCACCGTTTCCGCCCGGTTAATCAGAATCCGGCCGCGCCCGTATTCAGGGTCGGCGTATGCGGCTAACGGGCCCCTTGTCGCAGATCAAGCACCATCTGGAGGAACCAATCCCTGTTTTCTCGGCAGTTCTATTTGAGCGCCTCCATCAAACGCGCCATGTGCTCGCGGACCTCGGAAATCTTCCGCCAGCGGCGGTCCTCGACGAGGCGCTGCTGCGGCAGTCCGCCGACGCCGGGCACCTCGTCGTCGTCATCAAGGCCACAGAAACGGGCGACCTCTCGGGCATCCGCGTCGAGCAACCGGCGGGCCTCCTCCACGGCCTTGGCGGTTTGTCCGGCGGCGGAGTCGGCGGCAGCGCGCAGCAGCGTGAGCATGGCGTGGTCTTCGATGCCGTCGCGCACGGCGTGCCAGCGTCGGCTGGGCACCACGCCGTCACCGGGATAAATCATCAGGTAATCGGGCTCGCCGCTGTTGAACCAGGGGTCAAAGCCGGAGGTGCAGTAGGTCCAGAAGCCGAGGCTCTTGAGCCCGTGCATCCACGCCAGCCATGCCTGGCCGCGGTAGTAGCCGAGCGGGGAGCGGTGCTTGGCGTTGCCCTGGCACTCGTAGGTGTACACGTCGCCGCCGGTGGACTTGATGAAGTCGAGCTTGCTCTGGTCGGGCTTGTTGACGATGCCGATGCGGGCCGGGCACCAGATGTCCGTGTAGGGAGCCATGGCCTTGAGGTCGTCCAGCGACGCATCGCCCACAGGGTCGGTGTAGATGCGGATTTTGGGGTCGGCCTCGCGGATGGCCTTGCCCAGGTTGATGTGGATGTCCACCATGCCCTCTTTCAGGCCGGGCTCGTCAATGGTATAGATGGCCCAGTCCCTGTAGTCCATGCCGCGCGCCTTGAGGTGCTCGACCCACCTGCGCAGATAGGCCACGGCGGCGCGGTTCCACTCGGGGGTGAAGTGCGCCGCAGGGCCGGTCAGACTGCTGTCGAATCCCTGAAACAGAATAATGCCGTGTTTGGCATACTGGTCGCAGTAGGCGTCGTGGGCGGCGTAGTCGAGGTCGCCGACCAGGTTTCCCTCGGCGTCGAACTTCGCCCCGGGCGCCTTCGACGCGGTGAACACACTGGTGCCGTGGCGCACCTGGTCTTCGAGCGCGGCCTCGGGCTGATCCTTCAGCATGGAGGATTCGACGTAGCCCCAATGGCAGAGGCCCAGGGGCTTCTTTTCGGGCATGGCCGCGGGCCATACCGTCAATTTGAGCGTTGCGGCGGTTTCCGTGGCGTCCACATCCAGACCGCGCAGGCGGACCGTGGCTGTCCATTCACCCGGCTTCATGCCGCGCGTGTCAATCTCGAAATAGACCTGTCGTCCGTCATAGCCGGGGAGGACCACGTTGTGCCCCTGGTTGAGCTTCGGCAGCGCATCGGCGGACAGATCGCCCTTCTCGGTCCGCGTGGCGACGGCCTCGCGCAGAATCACCGCCTCTTGGGGTGCCTTGGCGTCTTCGGGACCGGTGAGCGGGGCCATGTCCACCCGCAGCGTCAGCGGATCCGGACCCAGGTTGAACACGTTCAGCGCGGCGGACTCAATTTCTCCGGCAAAAGCCTTTACCGTCATCTCCGGCGGGGCGATGCGCCCCTCGGCCAGTTCATCCATGCCGCCAAAAGTCGCCCAAGGGTTGGCGGCGCAGGCGAGCAGCGCCGATTTGCCCTTCGCATGCTGTTCCGCCGCCGCCACGATCCGCGCGGTGCGCGCGCGGGCATGGGCCAGTTGCTGTGTCAGGTCCGCCATGGCCGTCGGTGACAGCAGCGCCGCGGCGGCCGCCTGCTCGCGCAGCGGCGGCAGGGTTGTCCGCCAGTAGAGCGCCTCGCGGCGCAGATCCTCGGCCACCGCAGCGGGCATGCCGGGCGCAAGCGCGTCCATGCGCGCCGCCGCCGCGCCCGTCTCGGCCAGTTCGGCGGCAAAGGGCGCGGTTTGCAGCGTGCGCGCCTGCCGCGCGGTTTCCTTTCCGTCCTGCGAGACGACGCACTCAAAGGTAAAGTCCGCCGCGGCGCGGCCGCCCATGACATAGGGCACGGCGGCGCGGACCACCGGTTCCGCCGAAGACACACTCTTGCGGGCGCGCTGGTCGCCCTGCCGCACTTCCAACGCGACGTCAAGCTGATCGCGCCTGGGATTGTCCACCACCACGGAGAACTCGTTGCGGCCCACGTAGGCGCGGCCCGCGTCCAGCGACGCGATGCGGGGCTTGTCCGATGCTTTCGGCGCGGCGGCCATGGCCGTGTTGTGACTGTCGAAACGATACTGCGGCCACAGGACCGCCCCCGCCACCACGCCCGGCCAGCGGTACGCGGCAAGCGTGCCCGTCACCACGGGACAAATCACGGTCAAGGCCCCGTCGCCCTTGAGGTCGGCCACTGTGGCGGTGGCATTGGACCCGCCGCCGAGGTCCACCTGATCCTTCAGCTCGCCCTTGGCGCTGAACACTTGAATCTTGCCGCTGTAGCCCGCGACGATTATCTCCGGGCTGCCGTCGCCGTCCAGGTCGGCCATGGAGGGCGACCGGCGCGTGCGCGCGCCAAGATCGGCCGTCCACAGGGTGTCGCCCTTCGCGTTGAACAGCGTCAACTGTCCCTTGAGGTCGGCCACGGCAATTTCGGGGCTGCCGTCGCCGTCCAGGTCGCCCACCGAAATGCCGCTGTCAATTTCACCTTTCGTCTGGCCGCACCAGCGCGTCTGGCCGTCGGCCCCGACAACGCAAACCCCGTCGCGGATGCCCGTGACGGCCTCCGGTTTTCCGTCACCGTCGAGATCAGCCAGCACGGGCGCGCCGACCGCCTCAGCCTCGGCGCCCACCCGCCAGCGCTCCTTGCCGGTGCTGTCCAGACAAACCAGCGGGGTCTTGACCGCGCCGAGAAGCACTTCCGGACTGCCATCGCCGTCAATATCCCCCACGGCGGGCGCCGACTTGATGCCCCGCTCATACTTCACCGACCACAGCAGGGAACCGTCCCCCTTGAGCGCCGCCACCTGGCCGCGCGCGTCCCCGGTGATCAGGTCGAGTTTGCCGTCCCCGTCCAGATCAACCGCAGGCACTGCCGCGCAGCCCCACGCGATGCCGCCCGACATCTCGTACTTCCACAGTTCCTCGCCGGTGCGGCCGTTGAGGCAGTGGACGCGCCCCGTGTTCGTCATCACCACCACTTCCGGCCCCGGCGCGGGCATCAGCTCCGCGATGGTCGGCGGCACACTGATCACATCCCCCTGGCGCCAGCGCCATAGTTCCTTGCCGTCCATATCCAGCGCGATGATCGCACCCTGGATGGTCGGCGCGACGATTTCCAGCTTGCCGTCATTGTTCAGGTCGGCAATGCCGACCGACGCGTCGAACTGTTCCCCCGCGGGCTGGAAGGTCCAGGCGGGTTCGAGCCCCGCGAAGGCGGCAGAGCAGGAAAGAACACACGCGAAAGCGGAACGGAAGAGGATAGGACGCGGCATCGGAAGAACCTCCAGCATTTTGCCCCAGAATAACCTTGTCTGGCGGAGTGAGTCCAACACAACAGGCCGACGACGGACCTCGTCATTGCGAGGAGGGCGCAGTCCGACGAAGCAATCTCTTGGAACCATCGCCCGAATTCCGGGCCGTCGCGAGCAAGAGATTGCTTTACTGCGTACGCAACGACTATGACCGGTCCGTCTTGAGGTAGCCTTGCCGCATCTCCTCGGAAGTGGAGTAGAGCCTGGGGCGGGCGTCGTCGAAGGCGGCGAGTTCGGCGGCCGTTTCGCTGAGGATGTCGGCGGCGGGACGTCCTGCCATGAACTGCTCTCGCAGCCAGGGACCGCCGGCGAGCACATCGAAGCTGGGCTTCCACTGGAGCTGGTCTTTGTGGCGCTTCACGAGTTCGACGAGCACGGCCACGGTCAGCGAGAAGGGCCGGGCAGCTTCGGGGTCGGTTACTTCGAGGCGGATGCCCTTGCAGATCTTGCCTTCGTATTCAGGATGCTCCGATTTGCCGGGGATGGGCTTGGGGATATAGACCTGCGTGCCCAGTTTGAAGCCTGTTGCCAACACCGGATCTATCGCTTCGACGATGGCCTTGTTGTCCATCCACGGCGCGCCAAGAATGAGGAACGGCGTATCGGTGCCGCGGCCCTCGTTGAGGTTGACGCCCTCGAAAAGGCAGGTGCCCGCGTAGGCGAGCGCCGATTCGAAAGTGGGCAGGTTGGGCGAGGGCGGCGTCCACGGCAGTGCGCAGGCGGGATGCATCAGTTCGCGCCGCCAGTTCTCCACGTTTTGGATTTCCAGCTTGAGCTTGCTCTTCTCGAACACGGTCCGCTGAAAGAACTGGGCGATTTCACCGAGCGTCATGCCGTGCCGCGCGGGAATGGGCGCGCAGCACACGGCCGACTCGCACAGCTTCGCGATGGGTCCCTCCAGCACGGTGCCGCCGAGCGGGTTGGGCCGGTCGAGCACGAGCACAGGCACACCCGACTCGGCGCAGGCGGCCAGGCAATCCTTCATGGTCGCCATGTAGGTGTAGTAGCGCGAACCGACGTCGGGCAGGTCAATGACGAACAACTGCACGCCCCTGAGTTCGTCTTTCGTGGGGCGCTTCTGTTTGCCGTAGAGGCTGATGACCGGTGTGGCGCCGGTCTTCTCCGACGCGACAGACTTGCCCGCCTCGGCCTGTCCGCGCAGGCCGTGCTCGGGCGTATAGATCGCCTTGAACGCCACACCCGGTTCCAGGCCGAAGACTTCGAGGTCGGGCCGGCCCAGCATGTCCGTGGCGGACTGGTTGGTCAGGATCGCGGCCCGCTTGCCGGCCACAGGCGCGAAGTCCGCGCGGCAGAGGTAGTCCATCCCGCTGTGCGCGTTCGTGCGCCTGGGGTAATGGGCGAACGTGATGCCGTCATAGAAGGTGCGGCGCAGGCTGGTGTTGTCGCGGGGCTCGCGGCGCGGATGAACCGTGTTGCTGAGCAGCACGGCGTACAAGCCCGTGTCGCGGTCGAGCCACATGCAGGTGCCGGTGAATCCCGTGTGGCCGAAGGCGCGGCGCGACGGCAAATAGCCGGTGGACCCGGAGGTCCACGGGTCGAGCCACCAGCCGAGCCCCTGTCCCGGATAGGACGGCACCTGGCCGATGCGCAGCATCTCGTCGAGCGTGGCGGGCTTGAGAATTTTGCCCGAGAGCAGCGCGTCGCAGAAGAGACCGAGATCGGGCGCGGTGCCGAAGAGGCCCGCATGGCCGGCCACGCCGCCCATGGCAAAGGCGCGCTCGTCGTGGACCTCGCCCTTGAGCACGCGCTTGCGCCAGGGGCAGTTCTCCGTGGCGGCACAGTCTTTGCGCAGTTCGGGGCCGGGGTTGAACAGCGTGCGTTTCATGCCCAGCGGCTTAAACACGCGCCGCGCAATGAACGCATCCATCGGCTCGCGCGCCGCCTGGCCCACCACCTGCGCCAGCAGGATGAAGCCGAGATCCGAATAGACCCGCCGCGTGCCGGGCGGGCTCGACAGCGGCAGCGCGGCGATGCGCTGCACGATGTCCTCGGGCGAATGAATTTCCGTCTGCCAGGGCTTGAACGGCGCGAGCCCGGCCGTGTGCGTGATGCACTGGCGCAGCGTGCAGCGTTCCAGTCCGGGAATCGGCAGAAACTCCGACACCTTCTGGTCGAGGTTCAGTTTGCCGTCCTCGTGCAGCAGCATGACCGACGTGGTGGTGCAAACCTGTTTGGTCAGTGACGCGAGGTCGTAAAGCGTGTCCTCGGTGGCGGCCTCGGTGACCGGTGTAGTCTGGCGCATGCCCTCGGCGGCGGACAGCAGCGTCTCGCCGCCCGCACGTCCCACAAAGGCCACCGCGCCGGGCGCCTTGGACAGCGCCACGGCCCGTTTCAGCCAGACTCGCAGGTCTTCGCTCATCGCCTACGCCCCGCCATCACTCTTGATCCGCTTTCAAAGACGGCTGGGACCAAGTCCCCCCTGGAGGGGGGTGGCCCGAAGGGCCGGGGGGTGTATGCCCCACTCGAACAAATTCCTGAAGCGGTGACGCAGACATACACCCCCCGCTGCTTCGCAGCACCCCCCTCCAGGGGGGACCTAAGGCTTTTGTCCCTCCCCCCTTCATAGGGGGACTTAAGAACATGGCCCATTCGAGAGTCATGCGTATAAGGAGCGACCGAGAAAGACATCATTCTATTCTGTTGCCCTGAATACCTATTCGCTTCTTTGCGAACATCACTTGTTCAGTTCGCCGGAGCGGCCGGCGTGTAGGCAATCTCAAAATCGTACTTGCCGGAGCCGACCTCGCACTGCACCTCGCCGTGCTCGACGCGCGCACTGGTAATGCCCGCCGACTGTTCGAGCGGCGCGCCGCCTTCCTTCGCGGTTTCGTGGACGGCGGAGGGCAGGCACACGGTCGCGGAGGTGTTGGCGGGCACTTCGATGCTGTACTTGAACAGCCCGCCCTCGATCTTCCAGTCGGAGACAATCTCGCCGCGTATCGAGCGGTAAGTTAGCCTGGCCGAGGTGAGCCCGCCGCCCGGGCGCGGGCACAGAGTGATCTTCTTGAACCCAACATCGCCGGGCAGAATGCCCGCGACGTGATCGTAGATGTACTCGCCCACTGCGCCGAACGCGTAGTGGTTGAAGCTGTTCATGCCGGGATCGGCGAAGCCCTTCTCGGGCGTCCAGCCGTTCCAGCGCTCCCACATGGTCGTTGAGCCGAGCGTCACCTGGTACAGCCACGAGGGGAAGGTGGTATTCATCAGCAGGCGGTAGGCGACGTCCTCGCGTCCCGCGCGCGTGAGCGCGGGCAGCAGCCGGGGCGTGCCGATGAAGCCCGTGGCCAGGTGCCAGTCAAACCGCTTGATCTCCTCGACGAAACGGTCCGCTGCCGCGGTCTTCAGTTCGTCGGGGATTAGATTAAACGCGAAAGCCAGCGCATAGCCGGTCTGGCTGCTGTCGAGAATCTTGCCTTCGGGCCCGACGAAGTTCTTGATAAACGCATCGCGGACTTTGGCATGGAGGTCGGCATACTTCGCCTGCTCGGCCGTGCGGCCAATCACCCCGGCCATTTCGGACATGAGCCCGGCCAGGTAGGCGTAGTAGGCCGTGCAGATGACTTCGTCCTTGGCGCCACCGCCGAGATTGAGCCAGTCGCCGAAGCCCAGTTTGTCGCGCATATAGTCCTTGCTCGTCGCCTCCAGGAAATCCATGCCCTTCACCATGCGGTCGAAGTGCTGCTCCAGTATGCGCGTGTCACCGTAGAAGCGATGCATGAGGTACGGGCAGATGATCGCCGCATCGCCCCAGGCCACCGCGCCGCCGCCCTGGTTAACATTGGGCGCGACGTGGGCGAAGGAGCCGTCGTCCAACTGCGCGTCCTGCACCAGATCCACGAGCCACTTCGTGTGGAACGCGCCGATGTCCGCCGTGTAGAGCGCCGTCGGCATGAAGAACTGGGCGTCGCCCGTCCAGCCGAGCCGCTCGTCGCGCTGCGGGCAGTCGGTCGGGACGTCAAAGTAGTTGCCCTTCTGACCCCAGACGATGTTCTTGGCCAGCTGCGTCAGCAGCGGGTCCGACGCTTCAAAGACGGCCGTTCGGGGAATGTTCGAATGCATCACCACGCCCTGCACGTTGCCCACGGCGGGCGCCTTGTCCACGCCGGTAATCTCGACGTAGCGGAAGCCGTGGAAGGTGAAGCCGGGTTCGAGCGTCACCGGGCCGTCCTGGGCCAGCGTGTAGTAGTCCGTGGCGCGGGCCGAGCGCAGCGCGACGGTGTAGAGCATGCCGTCCTTTTGCAGCATTTCGGCGTGGCGGACGACGATCTTCTGCCCCGCCCTGCCGTCGAGCGTGATCTTCGCCCAGCCGACCATGTTCTGGCCGAGGTCGTAAACGAACACGCCCTTCTTCGGCTCGGTCATCTTCACGGCGGTCAGCGTTTCAAAGCGGCGCACCGGGTCGCCCGGATAGGCCTGCACGGAAATCTTCACGTCGGCGCGCGGCGTGAGCGCGACCGGCGCCCATCCGTTGTCGTTGAACTCGGCCAGGTCCCATCCGGGAACGGCCCTGTTCAGGTCGCGCGCCTCGCCCATGAGCAGATCGGCCTCGCGCACTTCCCCGTAGCTGGCCTTCCATGCGGCGTCGGTCACGATGCGGTCCGCCGTGCCGTCTTCGTACTCGATTTCGATTTGGGCCATGCAGCGCGGTTCCTGCCCGTAATAGGCCGGCCCGACATTGCCCACGTGGCCGGCGTACCAGCCGTCGGCGAGGATGATGCCCACGCCGTTCGACGCGTTCGAACGCAGCAGCCCGGTCACGTCGTAGGTGTTGTAATAGACCCGCTTTTTGTAGTCCGTCCAGCCGGGCGTGAACAGACAGTCGCCGACACGGTGCCCGTTCAGGCTCATTTCATACAGGCCCAGCGCGGACACATAGGCCGTGGCGCGGCGCACCTTCTTTTCCGCGACGAAATGGTGCCGCAGGTACGGGGCGGGCGGCAGATAGGTGTGCGCGCACTTCACTTTGCCCCAGGGCCCGGCGCCGTATTCGGCCACCTCTTTCGCGTCGGCCCATCCCGAGTCGTCAAAGTCCGCGTCGTTCCACCTGCGGTCGGGCTCCCGGTCGGTTGCCTTCCATCCGCCGTCCGTCACCGCCGCGGCCACCTTGCCGTCGGCAAAGTCCACTTCCAGCCGCGCGATCAGCCCCGCCGGACCCAGCTTGTTCTCCGCCGCCACCGTAATCACGTTGCGGCCCGGCTTGAGCAGATCCCCCACGGGGTACTCGTACAGTTGTTTGGAGTCCTTGATGTCGTCTTTGCCCCTGCCCGCGCGCCTGCCGTTGATGCTGACGCGCGC
Organism: uncultured bacterium; assembly: GCA_937923585.1. Classification (GTDB taxonomy): domain Bacteria; phylum Hydrogenedentota; class Hydrogenedentia; order Hydrogenedentales; family CAITNO01; genus CAITNO01. The sequence continues at coordinate 334 of CALDSM010000593.1, read as the reverse complement.
CCGGTCGTCGCAGGTGATGTACAGCTTCGCCTCGCGAATGCCGGACACCTCGTTCAGCCCGATCACGTTGCGGAACCAGCGCCTGCCCTTCGGCGCCTCCTTCGCGGGGTCGCCCTCCGGATGCCAGATCCACATCGCGTCCCGCACCGGTTCGCGAAGTTCGGCGGCGCCGGGGTCGGGCGCGTCATAGCCAATCCAGTCCGCCGACCAGTCTTCCGGGTTCAGCAGGCCCATCGAGAACCGTGCGGGTTCGGTCCAGTCCGAGGACGCGCCGAACTGGTCCCACACGCGCAGCTTCCAGAAGCAGTCCATGCGCGACGCCAGCGGCTTGCCC
>CALDSM010000592.1 GCA_937923585.1 uncultured bacterium | reverse complement strand
TCTCCCCCAGCAGCATGGTCATCACCTGGGCGCGGCCCACCGCAAAGGTGGGCACGAGAATCCGCCCCCCCTGCCGCACCGCATCCGCAACAATCTCGTCAAACTCCCTCACCGTCTCACCAAAGGGCCGGTGGTCACGGTCGCCGTAGGTGGACTCTTCAAACACCACGTCGGCATTGTGGAAAGGCTCGTAGTCCCGCAGGATGGGCGCGCCCTTCGGACCAAGGTCCCCGGAAAAGACGACGCTCTTTCTCTTTCCGTCCTCCTCCAGCACAAGCTGGATGCTCGCCGAACCGAGCAGGTGCCCCGCCTCGGCAAAGCACGCTGTCACACCGGGCGCAACCACGACAGCCTTCTGGTAAGGCACCGGCGCGACCCTCCTGATGATCGCCTCCGCGTCCTCCGGGGTGTACAGCGCCTCCTCGAACCTCTTCCCCGCGCGCTGGCGCTTCCGGTTCTGGCGTTCCGCATCCTGCGCCTGAATCTTTGCGGAATCCCGCAGGATGAGCGCCGTCAGGTCTGCCGTGGCCGAAGTCATATAGACCGGCCCCCTGTATCCCGTCTTGACCAGCATCGGCAGCCGCCCCGTATGGTCCAGATGCGCGTGCGTTACCAGCACCGCGTCGAGCTTTTGACCCGGCGCAATCGGCGCACGATTCCTGGCCTCCGCTGCCCGGCCTCCCTGAAAAATGCCGCACTCCACCAGCACCCGCGCACGGGCGGTTTCCACAAGATACCCCGAGCCGGTGACTTCACCGCCAGCCGCCCCAACCACTTTAATCTTCATGTCCGTTCCCCGTTGTTGTATAGTGATCTTCATTCGCTGTCAACTGTCAACTATGCACTGTCAACTCGCCCGCCCCCGCCGTGGAATGGTTCTCCACCACCGCCTCGCGCAGTTCGGTCTCGGTCAGCGATTCGGCACGCCCCCCCCTGCGCCGGTATTTTTCCGAATCAAGACACTGCCGCAACGCATCTGCAACCCGCCCGGAATCGGCGCGCCTGCACAGCGCGAGCACCGCGCCCGCAATACCCGCACCGGTAAGACAGGCACCCAGCGCCCCCGCTGACAGCGCCCGGTCCACCAGCAGGTCCAGCACCGGGCTGCTCGCCCCATAGGCCCCCGGAGACCGGGTTATGTCGAGCCCGGACCGCCTCATGTCATCCAGTGCCCGGTCCGAAAGGTCACAGGCATACGGGCTTCCGTCCCCGGCCACCACCCGGTCACCGTCATGGCCCAAGGTCATGAGTTCCCCCATCCCCGCCAAGTCCCCCTGTGCCGCCAGTACCGCAAACTGTCGGGCCCGCTCCGACTCCGCCATCCCAAAAGCCAGGGGACCGCGCAAGCGTATCCGTGTCGGGCGCTGTTCCTCCGGAACCGTGCCGAAGTAGCGCTCATAGGTCGCCTCCAGGTCCGGCGGCGCGTACCGAGTGCGCAACTCCTCCAAAGATATCTCTTCCGGAATCTCCCGGAGCATGCCGTACAGCGCCTCGCGCCCGCCCAAGTTTGTCGGTGTCAACCGCGAAAGCCGATCGAGTCCCGCCACTGCTTCGGTGGCCAGTCCCAAGTCCGCCGCCACCCTGCGGAGCACATGCATGGCCACGGAGTAGGCAAACCGGTTCCGGGTGTATTCCACCAACTGGCTACCGCTGAGGCTGCGCTTGGTGTGCGAATTGGCGATAAGAACCGCCACATCAGTCGGTATATCAATGTATCGCGCGCCATTCAGCGAGAAATCCTCGGCGAACAGGGCGATGTTCAGCACTTTCCCGCGCCGACCCAGCACCATCGCGCCTTGGTCGCTCATGCCCACCCGGGCACCGGCATACCACTCCGCGTCCTGTTCGGCCCGAATCAGCCGCTCGGCATCTGGCTCAAGGCCGTTGACCGCGCCAGCCGCATACAGCACGGCCACGCACAAGGCTGCGGAAGAACTCAGCGCGGCGCCGCGCGGCAGATCGCTGCCCACGGCCGCAACCATGCCCCGCACCCCTTCACCCCTGCCGGACACCGCCGCGAGGCTGGCCCCAATCACGTAGTTCGCCCAGTCCATCCCTGCCGCCCGCCGCGCCTGAATCCGTTCCTGCACCCAGGGTCGGCTGATAAAGGAGGTCCACGGTTGTTCCGTGCCTGCCCGTTCCGTGCGCAAGTCGAAAAGCACGTCGCCGTAACAGGGCTCGATGTTCGTGAAGACCGACATGGACCCCGCCGAGGCCGCCGCCACCACCACCGTCTCCCGCTGGTGCGTCATCAGATTGAGAAAGCCGCCGTGGGTGTCCACGTGCATGCCCCGCAGATTGATCCGGCCCGGCGACCGAAACAGCCGCACCGCCTGGTCGCCAAACCGCCCGACAAAACGCTGCAGCGTGCGCGTCCAGAGCGCCTTGCGTGCGCAAAGGGTCGCGCCATCGTCCCCGTACACCACGGCCAGGTTCCGATCCGCCGCTGCATCCTCCCGGAAGCGTTCGAGCCATTCCGATGCTTTGACAGAAACGAAACTGTTCACGGACGTCCTTCCCGGTAATGCTATTCGCTGTAGCTCGTGCGGATGTTGTACTTCGCGGACAGTTCCTTCAACTGTCCGATGAGGGCGGGCGTCTCCCCCTGCCGGGAAATCTCGCCGATGATGTGGTACGCCTTGGCAAAGGCCCACTCCGAGGCAATCGCCCCCGTGCCTTCCT
>CALDSM010000591.1 GCA_937923585.1 uncultured bacterium | reverse complement strand
CGCACAGACAATGACCGTGGTCATCCCCTGTTTCAATGCCGGTCACCGCATCCGGCCGGTGGTGGAGGGGGCGGCCCTCCAGGCTGCCCGCGTGATTGTCGTGGACGACGGCAGCACGGACGGGGCGCCGGGCACGCTGGTAGCGGTGCCCGGCGTGGAAGTGCTGCGCCTACCCCACAACCGCGGCAAAGGCCACGCCATTATCGAGGGGCTCAAGGCGGCGCTGGCGGAACCGGAGCTGGAGGCGGCAGGCCTGATGGACGCGGACGGGCAGCATGATCCCGCCGACATTCCGGCGCTGCTGGAAACGTTTCACCGGGAACGGGCCGACCTCGTCATCGGCCAGCGCCAATTCGGAGAAGGTTCGGTGCCGTGGCGCAGCCGTTTCGGCAACCAGGTCACCGCGGGGATCACGCGGCTGCTGCTGGGCCGCAATCTGCCGGACACGCAGTGCGGGTTTCGCATGCTGTCGCCGCGCTTTGCGCAGGCGGTGGTGGACCGCGTGGCGGGCGGGCGCTACGAAACCGAAATGGAGATGATCGTGCTGGCGGTGCGCGACGGATTCACTTTGGCCCACGCGCCGGTGCGCACGGTCTATGAACCGGGCAACCGCAGTTCCCACTTCCGCAAAATCAGCGACTCGGTCCGCATTTACGTGCGGCTCGTGCGGGTGCTGTTCAAGTAGAAGCGGCACCTTGCCGCTTTCTTTCCGAGGCTTCGAAACCAGAGCCGAGCCAGAACGCGGTAGGATGCCGCGTCTACATTGACGCAGACCGGCGCGACCCTCCATAATGCCGCCTTCCCAACTTCTGACGGAGACATGAATCATGAGCACAAGCCCCGAGAAATTCGAGAACGTCACGGCGGTCTGCAAGGCCAATGTCTATTTTGACGGCAAAGTCGTGAGCCACACCATCGTCCTCGCCGACGGCGAGCGCAAGACGCTCGGCCTGATCTATCCGGGCGAATACAAGTTCAACACGGGCGCGCCAGAGCGCATGGAAATGATCGCGGGCAACAGCCGCGTGAAGCTGCCCGGTAGCGACGCATGGGAAGCCTATCCGGCGGGAACGCTCTTTGACGTGCCCGGCAATTCGGCCTTCGAGATTGCCGTGGACGAGGGCGTGGCGGAGTACGTCTGCTCGTTCCGGTAGGTCTGGAAACAGCAATGTGGGGCAGCCGCGCGTAGGAGAGTCGCCTGTAGGACATCCGCCCCCGGCTGTCGGCTTGTATCGAGAACCCTGGGACGACAGGCGAGGGCGCCTGTCCCACAGGGGCCGGAATCAGGGCGTCGGCTGGCCCTTGATGAGCGCGATGGCGGCGTCGTAGGCCATTTGCGGCGTGATGCGCGCCATGTATTGCGCCCCGTCGCGCCGGTCCACGGTGCGCCGCGGCGGTTCGGGGCCCATGTACAGCACTGCGCTGGGCAGCCGCAGCGGGCTGTGCCGTTTTGGGTCGGTGCCGCCGAAGAGCGCCAGCACGGGCGTGTTCATGGCCGAGGCGAGATGGGTGGGTCCCGTGTCGCCGCCGATATAGCAGTCGCACAGCGACAGCAGCCAGGCCAAATGCTTCAGGGTGGGCGTTTCCGGAGCGATTTCCGGTTTGCCTTTCGACAGGCGGCGCACTTCCGCCGCCGTGTCACGCTGGCCCGGCCCCCAGGTGAGCAGCACCTCGAAGCGTCCGTCGGCCAGCAGCAGGTCGCACAGTTCGGCAAAATTCCGCAACGGCCACTGCTTTTCGGGCCGTTCCACCATGGCATGCACGGCGATAAAGCGCTTGCCCGCGTGGAACTTGTCGGCGATCCAGTCCTCGACGGTGTCCTGCACGTCCTCCGGCACGGGAATGTGCACATCCAAATTCAGCCGCTTCGCGCCCAGCACCTTGACCAGTTCCAGATTCTCTTCGATCCGGTTCATGCGGTCGGCGGGGAGGCGCACGCGCTGCTTTGCGAAAAGAGGCGACAGTTCCTGGCCGCGCGGGGCGGCAAAGGCAATGCGCTTGGGCGCGCGTGACGCGGCCATGGCCAGGCCGCTCTTGAGAATGCCGTGGAAATCAACCACCAGGTCATAGTGCGCGGCGCGCACCTGCCGGCAGAACTTCAGGAAAGCGCGCGCGCCGGCATCGCGGTCGAACAGCAGGACATTGTCCAGGGCGGGGTGGTCTTCCAGGATGCCCGCGCTCTTGGGCTCCACCGCCCAGTCAATTTGCGCGTTTGGGTAAAGGTCGCGCAGGGCATGGAGCGCCGGCATCACGCGAATGACATCCCCGATGGCGCTGAATCGGATGACCAGTATCCGGGGAAGTCCATTCTGCATCGTGTATGGGCCGTTTCCGGGTGCCCGGGCGGGCCGGGCCGTTGTTCCCAGGCCGCGCCGCCCGCCAAAAACGGCGGGACTTGCGGAAAGCGCTGTGCGCGAGGGAGTTATAAATGGCGGAGAGAGAGGGATTCGAACCCTCGGTACCCTTTAGGGGTACACACGCTTTCCAAGCGTGCACCTTCAACCACTCGGACATCTCTCCGTGCAAGTGTAATTATAGGTGTTCAGCGGGGAATATGTCAAAGCCCCCGGGAAGAACGGGTCCGGGGAATGACGGCGGCTGCCCGGGATGTTTCTAATCGGTGTTGGGCGTGTTTGCCCTCGGTCAGGGCCGTGCCTATAATTTGCATCACGCTCGCGGGACCATACCCCGCACGCAGTGATATCGTTTTATCCATCAAGGAGAGTTTTCCGATGAGCAATGCCAAGGCAGTCAACGAACAGACTTTCGCGCAGGAAACGGGCAGCGGCGTGTCGCTGGTGGATTTCTGGGCGGAGTGGTGCGGCCCGTGCCGCATGATGGGTCCGATTATTGACCAGGTGGCCGCCGAATACGACGGCAAGGCGCTGATCGCGAAGGTGGATGTGGACGAGTGCCAGAACATCGCCATCAAGTTCGGCGTCAACAGCATTCCGACGCTCATCGTCTTCAAGGACGGTGCGGAAGTGAAGCGGTTTGTCGGCGTGACGGGCAAGGCCGATTTGGCCAAGGCGCTCGACGCGGCCATCGGCTGAGACACCAGAACCGAGCGAACAATCCGGCCTGGATGCATGCCTTACGGCGTGCCGCCGGGCCTGTTTTTTGCTTCCAGACCCTTCTCAACCGTGCCACGCAACGCTTCGAAGACAACCTGCGCCTTTCGCTCGATGCCGCGGGGACGCAGATGACAGATGTCCGTAAAGCAGTCCGTGCCGCCCTTGAGCGTTTCTGCCACCGGAATAACGCGCAGGCCGCGTTCGGCACAGAAGGCATGCACCCGCGTGTTGTAACGGTCCAGCACGCGCAGGTAGGAGGCCATGTTCATCAGCCGCCCCCAGAGCATGTTGTTGATGCGGTAATCGAAGAAGGCGCGCTGCGGCCGGTCCAGCGCGAAATAGTCCGGTGCGGCGAAGGTGCATACGGCCAATCCGACCCTTTTGTCACGGCACGCATCGGCCAGTTTCGCGAGGTTGGCAAGAATCGTCTCGTCCAGCGCGCGGTCAATGACAGCGTCGCCGGGCAGCAGCACGGGGTTCAGAAAGTCGTAGACGAAGCGTGACCGGAGCAGCAGCGCGTGAAGCCGGTTGCAGGCCACCTTGCCGTCCAGCCAGCGGCCGGCAACAGCCGGCACGTCGTTCACGAAGTTGTAATGCACCACGAGGTCCGGCTCAAGCGCGAGGTAGTCGGCGGTGTGCTCCACTTCGCCCGCGCTGGCGAGCGCGAAGATCCCCGCATTCACCACGTCCACCCGGCCCGGACCCAGTGCCCGCGTGAACTTCGTCTCGACCATGTTGGGATAGGTGAGCGCGCCCGACATTCCCTCGGCGGTGGTGGAGCCGCCCACGCAGACGATCCGATACACACCAGCCGGTTTGGGAAGCGCCACGTCGTCGTCGCGAAAGCCCTGCGCGTTGATGCGCAGGTCCATCGCATCGGACTGGACCGTGCCGGGGCGCAGTTCCTGCCAGAGCCTTTTCCACATGGACGGCCGCCCGAAGACTGCAACGCTGTGCCTGTCGGGATCGGCCTCCCAGGCGAACTGCATGACATAGGGCGGCGTGCCGCCGGGCTGGGGAATGGGGTACTCGCGCAGCGGCCTGCCGCCGGACAAGGCCTCGGCGAAAGCACCCGGTGCGTCGGAGGATGCCTCCGCGGGCAGTGCGTCCCGCAGCAAGGCCCCCGCTTGGAGACGCCTGCCAAAGGCGGCAACTTCGGGCGCGGCGGCGCCGTCCGGGGGTGTCCAAGCCTGTTCGATTTCGCCGTCAGGCCTGCACAGCACCACCACCTCACCCCGCCGGGCCGCATATGCGGTGCGGTCCGCATCATTCAACGTGAAGAAGGCGCGGCGTGCCTCAAAATCCTTTCCGGTGACCACGGGCCCGGGCGCATATTCGCGCAGAACGGCATCGTCGGGCGCGTTGGCTTCGGCGACATACAGGCCCGATTCGACCCGGCGGGCAAGTCGGTCATTTGTCCGGTCCCGCACCGCGGCGAACAGTTCGAGTCCCGCGACCAAGACGCAAAGCCAAAACAGGATGCCCGCCGTGACAAATGCACGGCGAAGCCAGCGGCGGCCGGAAGGGGGCGTTCTTTCGTCAGAAGCGGCCACGGGATTAGCGGGACTCGCTGAAGATGCCGGTGAACAGGGTATAGAGAGCCTCTGCCACAGCCAGTATCCGGAGAATGATGTCAAGGATGCCCACAAGACTCTCTGCTTTCGCCGGTCGGCGCGGGATGACGGGCCGGTTGCGCATGTTGCTGGTCTCCTGTGTGGCAGGTTCAAGGCGGAACGACCCAAGTATACCAGTGCGGGAGGGCAATATCATCGGACAGAAGGGGTTGTGATGCCCACGGGCGGACACGGACAAGCTTAGAGCAGCCGTTGGCCGCAACCAAAGTACGAGCAAGAACCACGGAATTCACGGGACGACACGGAAAAAGAATACGGACAGAAGAGAGATTAACCACAAAGAGCACAAAGAACACAAAGAAGCAGAAACATTGACATGGATGGACAGGATAAACAGGATGGAAGACGGGGAGCGTTGCAGAAGAATCACTGCGGCTTGCGGTGATTTTGGGACATAGTAGCACGGACTTACACGGACAGATTCCCGAGATTGGGAACCCAGTGCATCACCAACAGTCCGTGTGGATCCGTGCTTGTCCGTGCCGGCACGCCTGGCCGCGCGGGCTATTCTCCGCCGCCCTGCATCTTCCTGAACACGCGGATGTTGTACAGGTTGTCGTCGGTGAAATCGCCGTACTCGGCGCGGTGCTCGTGCAGCGACCGGACCGTGGAGGCGAGGTCGTGCCGCGGGTTGAACCCGAGCACGTCGCGGGCGCGGGAGCAGTCCACCCGGTAATTGCGCGGGTCGGGCCGGTTCAGGTTCTCGATGGGGACGTCCAGCCCTTCGAGCCGGCGCAGTTCGCCCTGTATGGATTCGGCCACCTGGCCCACGGTGAAATTGTCGCGTGCCACGTTGAACACGCCGCTGAGCCCTTCGGGCGCCTCCACGGCGAGCGCAAACGCGGCGGCGGTGTCGCGCACGTCAATGATGGGCCGCCAGATGTCCGGATGGCTGACGGTGATGCGTCCGTCCACGACTGCGCTGCGGTACATCGTGTTCACGATCAGATCGAAGCGCATGCGCGGGCTGTGCCCGTTGACCAGATCGGAAGAGCACACGTCTGAACTCCAGTCACGATCAGATCTCGT
>CALDSM010000590.1 GCA_937923585.1 uncultured bacterium | reverse complement strand
ACCGGCGGACATCTTCACCCAGGTGCGCCCGCGCTCCACCGCGGCGAGCAGCGCGGGCACGCCAATCTGGCGCAGGGTGTATCGGGAAACCAGTTTCACGGCACGGACCTCCTACAAAATCGCGGCGATTATAGCCGAAGCGGCGGGGGTGGCGCATTTGCGGGTCGCAATCGCCGGTTGCGCCTGCCAACACCGACGAACACGGACCTGCAAGGACGGACACGGACAGAAAGGCAGACGAAGCCACGCCGCGGCAGGTTTTGCCGGTTCTCCGTCTGTGTGTGTCCGTGTTCGTCCGTGCTCACTCCCGGAGGCTATTCATCCATGCGAAAGGCGTCGGGGTGGTGGGTTATCTCGGGCTTGCCATGTTCGGGCATAACGATGCCGACCACGTCGAAGCGGAAATACCGGTCCGGGTCGGGATGGCGCGACAGGTAACTGCGGGCGGCGGCGCGCAAATGGCGGCGCTTGTGATAGCCGATGCTGTCTTCCGGCGGCACGGGCTCTGCGCTGGCGCGCGTGCGCACTTCGACAAAGACGGTGGTGTTGCCGTCTTGGGCGATGATGTCCACCTCGTTGTGCCCGAAACGGGCGTTGCGTGCAAGGATACGGAACCCCTTCCACCGCAGATGACGGGCCGCGGCCGCCTCTCCCCGCACCCAGAGCGGGCGGGTGTCAGGAAAGGGCCACATCCGGCGCGGGCCCCTCCGGCCCCGGTTCGGCGTCGCGCTCGCGCGCGAACAGGCGAATCTCGCCGAAGGAGGTGTGCTGGTGGGCGCGAATCCGCCGCATCCGGCACAGTTCGAGAATGGCCAGCAGGCAGCACACCAGCTCGACGCGGCTGCGGCAGGCACGCCACAGTTCCGTCCAGGACACGCTTTCCTGCTCCAGCAGCAGCGATTCGATGTGCCCGATCTTCTCGTCCACGGAGGACTGCTCCATGGTGACCTTGTGAAACAGGTCGCCCGCCACGAAGCGCAGCACCGCCCGCACCGCCTTGAGCAGGTCGTACAGGCTCACCTCGATGTAGCTGTCGTCATCGTCCTCGGCCGGCTCGAAAATGGGTCGAACCCGCCGGCCAAACTGGTCCGCCTGGCGTTCGGCCCGGTCGCCCAGCCCGCGCGACAGGTCGCGGAACTTGCGGTATTCCAGCAGTTTGCCGACCAGTTCGAGGCGCGGGTCCTCTTCTTCGACCTCCTCTTCATCGTCCGTGTCCAGCTCAACGGGCAGAATCATGCGGGACTTGATCTGGATGAGCGTGGCGGCCATCACCAGGAACTCGCCCGCCACGTCCAGGTTCTCCCCGCGCAGCAGGTCGAGAAAGTGCAGGTACTGCTCCGTCACCTGCATGATCGGGATGTCGAAGATGTCTATTTCCTGCTCTTTGATCAGGTAAAGCAGCACCTCAAACGGACCCTCAAACTGGTCCAATTGCAGGCGCAGCACCTCATCCGTGGTGTCCTCCACGGCAAGTGCTGTGTCCCCCTCCGCCAAAACTGCGGACGGCTGAACTTCAGGCTCGGAATTCGCGTCAGTCAAAAGAACATCCTCAAAACGCGGGAAACGGGCACCCTTCCTTGCGCCTTTCCCGCGCGCTGATCGTAGCCCGTTCGGCACATCCCGCGCAACCCGGAAGACGAAGTCGCAGACGCCGCACCTTTTTGACTGCGGTGGCCATGCCGCCGCTTTTCTTCGCCGGGGCCGTGCCCCGACGGGGCGGAAGCATGGCTTCCGCCATCGAAAGCGGCGGCATGGCCACCGCAGTCAAAAAAAGAGCCGCGCTCCTACCCCTTGTACCGCCGCAGTTTCCGCCACAGTGTATTGCGCCCGATGCCCAGCCTTCGCGCCGCCTCGGCGCGGTTGCCCCGGCAGTCGCGCAGCACCGCCTCGATATGCCTCCGCTCCGCATCCTCCAGCGAAGCCGCTTCGGCATCGTTGCCGGCGGCCGGCGGAGGTGCCTTGCCCGCGTTCAGGGCGCGCGCAACCATCAGCGCCGCCTCGCCCGGCTGGAAGGGCACAAAGATATACCCGTACACACCCCGGCGCATGGCGTCCACCGCGGAGGCGATGTCTCCCGCGGCGGCGAGCACCAGCGCAGGCCGCTCCCGCGCCTCGCGCACGGCGCGCACCGGATGGTCCGTGACGGCCACGTCGCCGCCGTCCGGGACAATGACATGTCCCGCGGCCCGGAGCATCATCTCCAGCGTAATCCGGTTTGCACCGTCGCGGATATGGAGTGCAATCGAAGCCATGCCCTTACCCTACACCCCGCCCCGCCGACGGCGCAAGACGCTTTGCCCCCGCCCACCTTGAAAGTCAGTTCGGAGATGTGGGACAGCCGCCCTCGGCTGTCTGCCTTTAACCAATGCAGCGGGATGACAGGCGTGGGCGCCTGTCCCACATTTTCTTGGCAGGGCGCTTCCGCGTATGCTACAGGCAACTTCACACACGGGGACACGACATCATGAGTCTTCTCGGGATTGATGTGGGCACGAGCGGCTGCAAGGCCGCCGCGTACGGCGTTGAAGGCGGATGCATCGCGTCGGCGCACCGGGAGTACCCCACGGTTCATCCGAAGCCGGGCTGGGCCGAACTGGACAGCCGCCTTGTGCTGGTGCGGGTGAAGGAAGTCATCGCCGAAGTGGCGACACAGACGGCGCATGACCCCGTCACCGCGCTGTGCATCAGTTCAATGGGTGAAGCGATGACACCCGTGAGCCATGACGGGCAGATGCTGGGCAACAGCATCCTGCAGGTGGACATTCGCGGCGCGGAACACGCCCAGCGCCTGGAGGCCGATTTCGGCCGCGAGGCCTTCTACGCCATCAATCCCAACATCCCCGGCCCGAACTACTCACTGCCCAAACTGCTGTGGCTGCGCGACCATGATCCGGCGCTGTTCGACGGAGCGTGGAAATTCCTGCTCTGGGGCGATTTGGTGTCGTTCATGCTCGGCGCCGAACCGGTCACCAGTTATGCGCTGGCCAACCGCACGCTGCTGTTCGACATTCGCAGCGAGGCATGGTCGGAGCCGTTGCTGGCGTGGTCGGGTATGGATGCGTCGCGTCTGCCCCGGCCCGTGCCGAGCGGCACGGTGGCGGGGGAAGTGCGCGGCGATGTGGCCGCCGAACTGGGCCTGCCCAAGGGAGTGAAGATCGTCGTGGGCGCGCATGACCAGTGCTGCGGCGCGCTCGGCGCGGGCATCTGCACTGGCGGCAAGGCCGTCTGCGGCATGGGCACGGTTGAGTGCATCACGCCGGTCTATGATGGCATCCCTTCGGCGGACAAGATGCTGCCGCTCGGACTCAACGTGGAGCATCACGTGCTGCCCGGCCTGTACCTGTCCTTTCTGTACAATCAGAGCGGCTCACTGGTGAAGTGGTTCCGCGACACCTTTGCCGCCGACATGCAGGGCGACGACGTGTACGGCGCACTAATGGGCGAGATGCCCGAAGCGCCGACACGGTTGCTCGTGCTGCCCCATTTTGAGGCCACCGGTTCGCCCGACTTCATCACCGATTCGGCGGGCGTCATCGCCGGACTGCGCACCGGCACGGAACGCGGCGAGATACTGAAGGCCATTGTCGAAGGTGCAGCGTTCTACTTCGTCGAGAGTCTCGACGCGCTGCGCGGTCTGCGCATAGACATGTCCGAATTCGTCGCCACGGGTGGCGGCGCCAAGTCCGCCGCATGGCTCCAGATCAAGGCGGACATCTACGGGGTGCCCTTCGTGCGCCCCAAGGTCACCGAATGCGGCGCGCTCGGCGCGGCCATTCTTGCCGGTTGTGCCACAGGCGTGCTCAACGGCCCCGCCGAGGGCGTGGCCCGCTTTGTGGCCTGGGACCGCGTTTTCGAACCTGACAGGGTCCGCCACGAAGAGTACCGCGAGATGTTCGCCAAATACCGAAGGTTGTATCCGGCAATGAAAGGTCTCCTGAAGACGCTGGAATAACGGGCAGGGCAGCCCCGCCGACCCGGGCTTGTCTGGCCTGCCAAGGTGACGCATAAGCGCTTGTATGGAATGGTCTTAAGTCCCCATTTTAAGGGGAATTTAGGGGGGTGTTTGGCCTTGAGTCCGCTCAACATCCCCGTGCCGCATTGGAAGGGGGCTACCGACAGAAGTCACGGTTCTGCGGCTGCGTGTTAGAATAAGCATGTTGGCCTTTCATGGGCCAAGGGCGGTCGGGCAGCCTTAAAGGCCCGGATGCCTTGCTGCGCGGTGAACGGGAAAGGGGCGGCATGAACACCCGGTTTGAATTCATTGGAACGGCAACGCTTTTCATTCTGGCGGTATTCTCGGTGGACGCGGCAGCGACCAACCCCGAAGCCAGACAGTGCGCGCCGGAGCTTGCCCCGTCCGGTCTGGACAACGGCGGACGCACCGTGATTTCCGACGTGCCCTGGGTTCCCATCCAGGCCGGCGAGAAGGTTGTCTACGGCACGGATGACCGCAGGGACGTATACCAAGAGACCAATTCCACCATCAAGGCGTGGGCCGGGGCTGTCTGCGCGCTGGTTTCTACCGCCCAACTGGCGGCCAGCGGCGGTGGCTGGCATCTTGCCACCAGCGCCTACCGCCATCAGGGATACCCCCCGTGCTCAGGCGAGCCCTTTGCCAATCAGCCGACAGCCGCGTTTTGCACCGGCTTCCTCGTGGGACCGGACATCGTCGCGACCGCCGGGCACTGTTTTGATTCGACGGACATCAGCAGCGGTGGCGTGCGCTTTGTCTTTGGTTTTGATATGGCCAACGCCACCACGCCGGAACTGGACTTTGCGGCGGACCAGGTCTACACCGGTGTTGCGCTGTTGGGACACCAACTGGACCACGTCAACGCGCTGGACTATTCGATTATCCAACTGGACCGCATGGTGACGGCGCCCGGCGCGGTTCCGCTGCCCATCCGCCGCACCGGCACCGTGCCGCTGAACACGGCGGTGGGCGTGATCGGCCATCCCTCGGGCCTGCCCAAGAAGATCGCCTTCGGAGCAGCCACCCGTGTGGCCAGCAATACCGCCACGGGCTATTTCGTGTCCAACCTGGACAGTTACGGCGGCAATTCGGGTTCCCCGGTGTTCAACGCCGCCACGGGGGTGGTCGAAGGCATTCTGGTCAGGGGCAACAACGACTTCAACGTGAATGGAAGTTGCTTCGTTTCCAACGTGTTACCCGACAACTCCACCGACGCGGAGGAGGTGAGCAAGGCGACCACCTTTGCCCAGTTTGTGCCTGTGCTGGGGGGGAAGGGGGAAATCGCGCTTGACCATGCGCTGTACTCCTGCACGGACATCGTGGCCATCACCGTGACGGACACCAATGCGGCGGGCACCACCCAGCAGGTGACGGTGACTTCGGGAGCAGGGGACACCGAAACGGTGACCCTGACCCAAACGTCCGCCGGTTCGCACACGTTCACGGGAAGCATTCCATTGACAGCGGCGCCGCCCACCGCGCAGAACGGAACGCTCAGTGTTGCCGATGGAACAACGATTTCCGCAGTCTATGCGGACCAGAACAACGGGGCGGGCGCCCAGGAAAACGTCACGGCCACGGCCCAGGCGGATTGTGCGGCTCCGGTCATCAGCAATGTTACGTTCACCGCCCTCAGCATGACCTCGGAATGGGTGCGGTTCCAAACCAGCGAAGCGGTGACCGGCCTGATCGCCTACTCCACGGCCGCCTGCCATGACGCGGGCGCGCAGACCGCTACAACGCCTTCCGGAGTCAGCCACAGTGCCA
>CALDSM010000589.1 GCA_937923585.1 uncultured bacterium | reverse complement strand
CGCTTTGACTGGTTTTGGGGCACTCCGGTAGAATGTCGGCACCCAAGAGGATGCCCATTTTGCACAATTCCCTGCCCGACATCGTCATCAACTACATGTGCCTGCTGTTTTCGCTGTGCGTGCATGAGGCGTCGCATGCCGCAATGGCGGATCGCTGCGGCGATCCGACGGGGCGCCTGCTGGGCCGGATCAGCCTCAATCCCGTCAGGCACGCCGACCCCATCGGCACGGTGCTGCTGCCGTTGTTTGCGATGATCACGAGTTTCCCCTTCTTCATCGGCTGGGCCAAACCGGTGCCCTTCAATCCGCGCAACCTGCGGGACCGGCGCCGCGGCCCGGTGTACATAGCCCTTGCGGGACCGGCGTCCAACCTCCTGCTGGCGGTTTTCGCAGGCGTGGTCCTGCGCATCATTGCCCATCTCGCCGGCGCCACGGGGGTGTCGCCCGCTCTGGAAATCCTGTTCAGTGTCTTCATCACGCTGGTTGGCATCAACATCATGCTGATGGTATTCAACGCCCTTCCCATTCCGCCGTTGGACGGTTTCCATCTGCTGGACTACTTCCTGCCGCCCTCGGCGCGCGAGGCGGTGGACCGGTTCGGCCCGTACAGCATGCTGGTCCTGATGCTGATCGTGTTCAACACCAACATTCTCCAGGTGCCCATGGGGTTTCTCATGAAGGGGATCCTCTTCCTCGCTTTCGCGGGAACACCGCTCTATTCGGCCGTCACCGGCCAGTGACGGGTCCTCTCATGTCTGGGCGGCAAGCGGAGCCGGAAGGAACCGGGAACATGAACCGTCCAATTCTCTTCGAGAGGCTCCCCGGATTGTCGGCGTATGGGAAGGTGCATGCGCGGCAACTGGCGCTGCGCGAGGCGGTTGCTCGGGGCAGCGCACAGGACACGGTGTTGCTGCTGGAACATGCGCCGGTGATTACGCTGGGGCGAAAAGCGGACCGGTCACACGTCGTTGCAACGCCGGAACAACTCGACGGTTTGGGCATCAGCACGCTGGCGGTGGACCGGGGCGGCGATGTCACCTATCACGGCCCGGGACAGATGGTGGCCTATCCCATCCTAAACCTGAACCATTGGCAGCCCTCGGTGGGCTGGTATCTGCGCGCATTGGAACAGGTGGTCATTGACCTGGTCGCGGATTATGGGTTTGCGGGGGAACGACTGGAGGGTTTCACAGGGGTATGGGTGGGCGGCGCGAAAGTGGCGGCCATCGGCGTCGGCGTGCATCAATGGGTCACGTTTCACGGCGTGGCGCTGAACGTTGACCCGGACATGCGGCACTGGGGATGCATCATTCCCTGCGGCATCGCGGACAAGCCAATCACGTCGCTGGCGCGGCTGCTTGGGGATGCGCCGCCGATGGCGGAAGTGATGGAACGGTTCGAGCGGCATTTTCGGAAAACGTTTGGCGGTTGATGGCGGACCGCCGCGGGATGCGCGGTTGAACGGCGTCGGGGTCGGAACGTATGCTCAGATTCCATAATTGGAAACGAGGAAACAGGTATGGCTTGTGAAGCAACCGCCTATGCCCGCGCGGGACTGATTGGAAACCCCTCGGACGGGTACTTTGGCAAAACGATCAGCTTCATCATCCGCGACTTCTCCGCCAAGGTGACCCTGTATGAGAATGCGGATCTGGAAATCGTGCCGAGCCTGGAGGACAAATCGTCCTACGCCGGGATGCGCGAACTGGTGGAGGACGTGCAGGCCAACGGCTATTACGGCGGCATCCGGCTGATGAAGGCGGCGGTCAAGAAGTTCTATGACTACTGCGTCAAGCACGGCATTGTGCTGCCGGACGTCAATTTTTCCATCCGCTACCGGTCAACCATCCCGCGGCGGCTGGGCATGGCGGGGTCGAGCGCGCTGGTCACGGCCACGATCAAGTGCCTGATGGAATTCTACGACGTGGACATTCCCAAGCCGTTGCTCCCGAACCTTATCCTGAGCGTGGAGACGGAGGAGTTGGGCATTGCAGCGGGCCTGCAGGACCGGGTCATCCAGGTGTACGAGGGCGTTGTGTTCATGGACTTCAACCGCGAACTCATGGAGCGGCAGGGACACGGCGTCTACGAGGAGATTGACCCGTCGCTGCTGCCGCCGCTGTTTCTTGCCTACCGGCAGGACTTGGGCGAGGGCTCGGAGGTCATCCATAACAACGTGCGGCAGCGCTGGTTCGACGGGGACCCGAAGGTCATTGACGCGATGCACGATTTTGCCTCCTACGCCCAGGAAACGCGCGACCTGCTGCTGGCGGGACGGGGCATGGAAATCGGGCCGCTGATGGACAAGAACTTCGAACGGCGCAGGAGCATCTTTGAACTGGACCCGCGCAATGTGGAGATGGTCGAGGTGGCCCGGTCTGTGGGTGCGCACGGCAAGTACGCGGGTTCCGGCGGGGCCATCGTGGGCATGTACTACGACGAGGACATGCGCCTGCGGCTTGTGGACGCCATGGCCCGCATCGGCGCGACGATCATCACGCCGCGCATCGAAAGCGCCTGAGGCGGACATGGGCACCCTTTATCTCGTCGCCACGCCCATCGGGAACATGGAAGACCTGTCGTACCGCGCCGTGCGGATACTGGGCGAGGTGGACGCGCTGGCCTGCGAGGACACGCGCATCACGTGGCGGATCTTCGAGCGTTACAGCATCAAGGCCCCGGCGACGCGCTTCTCCTACCACGAGCACAACGAGGAGGTGGCCGCGCGCCGCATCCTGGGGCTGCTGAACGAGGGGCTGTCCGTGGCGGTCTGCACGGACGGCGGACATCCGGGGATCAGCGACCCCGGTTACCGCATTGCCTCGTTGTGCCACGAACAGGGCCACCGCATTGAGGTGATCCCCGGACCCAGCGCGGCCACGACGGCGCTGCTCGCGTCGGGGCTGTCGTCCTCCAGTTTTACGTTCAAGGGGTTTCCTCCGCGAAAATCGGGACAGCGCCAGCGCTTCTTTGCGATGGACCGCGACCTGCCCCACACGCTGATCCTGTTTGAATCGCCCTTCCGGGTCGGCGCATGCCTTGCCGACGCGCTGGAGGTACTCGGGAACCGACTGGGCGCGGTGTGCATCGAACTCACCAAAAAGTTCGAGGCCGTCCACCGCGGCTACCTGGCGGATTTGGCGGCGCAGTTCAAGGGAAAGGAAATCAAGGGGGAGGTGACGATCGTCATCGCGGGGAACAATCCCAAGTTCCGGGCAGAGGAAATGGAAGAGGAAGAGGAAGAGGAAGAGGACGACGCACTCGACGACTGATTAAGAAGGGGTGACCCTTTTTGACTGCGGTGGCCATGCCGCCGCTTTGGCTGGGCGGAGGTCATGCATCCGCCACCGGGTCTACTGCTCAACCAAGCCAAAGCGGCGTCGTTGCCGCCGCGCTCCAAAATCTTTCCGATCAGTCGCGGGCCGCCTGTTCCTGCTCGGGGGTGATCATCTTGCCCGACCAGAGCCGGTTGATTACGGCCAGAATGGCAACCAAACTCACGAGGAAGACCACAAACAGCGCCGCGGCATAACCCATGCGCCCGTAGAGGAAATTGCCGACGGTAAAGAGGGAAGACCAGATCATGGTGCAGCCCGCCACCCAGCCGAGCAGCGCCAGCGGAATGTTCTCGTGCGTGGCACGGGCCTCTTCGTCGGTCACACCGGCCTCGCGACGGATGGCGTACCAGCCGGGCCCGAAGGGGCGGACCTTCTTATAGAACTCAATGAGGACCTGGCGGTTGGTCTGGGGGCCGAAGAAGGCGACCAGCACCCAGCAAAGCGTTGTTACGACTATGGTTATTATCAGGCTTGCAGCGGAGAAACTGATTCCATAGTGTGTCTGAAGGGAGGAGAAGAAACCGCTGACCGGAGCGGTTATGCTGATCCCCCACGACTTCTCCAGAGAGGATAGGAGGGCGGCAATGCGCCGTCCGGCGTCACTGGTTACGGGGGTTTGCAGGATGCTTATGTTGATGAGGAAGAGCAGCACGGACACAAAGAAGGAACTGATCATGGCCGCGACTTCGCACCAGGCATTGATGCGCCACCAGAACCAGCGGAGCAGGTAGAGCAGGCCTGTGCCCGCGCCGACCTGAAGCATGAGGTCAAAGCTGTCCTTCGCCGACACCAGGACGTAGACCATTCCTGAGGAGGCAAAGAAGAGTCCGATGGTGGCGAACCGGCCCGCCCACACGTAGTGATGCTCGGTGGCGTCCTTCTTGATGAAGCGGCGGTAGAAGTCGTGGACCAGATAGGAGGCGCCCCAGTTGAGGTGGGTCAGGATGGTGGAGGAATTGGCCGCGATCAGGCCGCCGATCATGAGCCCGGCGAATCCCGCGGGCAGGAAGACAAGCATGGCCGGATAGGCAATGTCGTGGTTGACCAGGCTGGGGTCAAGGTTGGGAAACGCGGCCTGGATGTCCGAGAGTTTCGGGTAAACGATCAGCGAGCAGAGGCCGACCAGAATCCAGGGCCACGGGCGCAGCACGTAGTGCGCCACGTTGAAGAAAAGCACCGCGCCGAGCGAGTCCTTTTCGGATTTGGACGAGAGCATGCGCTGGGCGATGTAGCTGCCGCCACCCGGTTCCGCGCCGGGATACCACACGGCCCACCACTGCACGGCAATGGGCAGGATAAACACCGCGATGGCGATATCCCAGTTGTTGCTGAAGTCGGGCAGGATGTTCAGATAATGAATCGTGGAGGTGCCGTCGGGAGCCAGCGTGGGCGCCGAAAGTTTCTCGATCAGGCCGCTCAAACCGCCGACCTGCGGCAGCTTGAGCGCAAAGTAGGCGGCGGCGATGACGGCGGTCATCTTGATGAAGAACTGAATCATGTCTATGACCAGCACACCCCACAGTCCGGAGTGCGTGGCAAAGGCAACGTTCAGCAGCCCGATGCCGACCAGCGTCTGCCAGCGGTCCAGTCCAAAGAGAATGCCGGCAATCTTGCAGGCGGCGAGATTGACAGAAGCCATGATGATGCAGTTGAAGAACAGACCCAGATAGACCGCGCGAAACCCGCGCACGACGCTGGCCGCCTTGCCGGAATAGCGAATCTCATAGAACTCGAGGTCCGTCATCACGCCGGAACGCCGCCACAGGCGTGCGTAGAAGAAGACGGTGGCCACGCCGGTCAACACGAAGGCCCACCAGCACCAGTTCCCCGCCACGCCCTGCCGACGCACAATATCCGTCACCAGATTCGGCGTGTCGCTGCTGAAGGTGGTCGCGACCATGGACAGGCCCGCCAGCCACCAGGGCACGGAACGGCCCGAGGCGAAGAATTCGGTCGTGCTTTTGCCGGCGCGCTTGCCAAAAAACAGCGCCGGGACAAAGCATATGAGCAGTGAGGCCGCAACGATGGCCCAGTCCATGGGTTGCAGGTGCATGCTGACACTCCTTTCCGCAATCGAGACCGAACCGGAAGTCTTCCGGCGCGCCAGTGTACCCGCCGCGCGGGGCGGGGCTCAACTCCGGGGGCGACGCAGGCCACCCCGGCACACGAACGCGGATTCCCGCAGCCCCACTGCCCGGCAGACCGCCGGTCGCAGGCAAAGCCCCCTGCGTGCCCGCGCCATGCCAACCGGCGCGGCAGGCCCCGTCACAGCACCGCCGAGACCGTGTTCCCCGCCGGACCGGCCCCGGCCCTGTTGACCGCCATGACCCGGTACTGCAAATCCCTGCCGCGCGGCTGATTTTCCAGCACCGCCTGCGGCTTCACCGCCATGCCCGCCGGTTCCCATACCCCGTCGGGCGACACCCGCCGTTCCACCGCATACGCCGACACCTCCCCGCCGTCATCCGGCTTTTTCCAACGCAGCACCACCCGGTCCTTCTCCTGCTCCGTCATGACCAGCAATCCCGGCTGGCCCGGCACCGCCAGCCGGGTCCGTGCCGCGCGGCCGTTCCAGCCCAAGGTCGCCAGTTTGCCCGCGTCCCCGCCCGCGGTATATTCGGCGTACCGCAAGTCACAGCGCAGGTCCGTCTTTAATGCCCGCAAGGCGGCGTCCTTCGCCCGCACCGCCTCCTTGTGGGCCGCCTGTGCCTTGAACACCGCCACTTTTGCGGCCTTATAAGCCTCCACCGCCGCCGCCAAATCCCCTGCGGCCACCGGCGGATCGGGAAAGATCCCCGGCTGCGCGGTCAAACCGCTGGCCACCGAATGGGCCAATAACACAATCTCACCTTCTGTGAGGGGAAAACGCGCCATGGCAGCATCTCCTTGTGTTAAAAGGACTTCCATCACCAGGAACGCGGCCCCATCTGCCACAGACGGGACCCAAGACCACCTAGATGAAACTCATTATAGACCAATTTCAACTAAAGTATAATACATTTCAATTGGAATTAATACAATTTTGTGTAATCTTTATTGTTATCCAACTAAAATTTGATTAATTTTAGTTGAATCTCAAAGATTTTTACTTGAATTCTTATGCTTTCTTACTAAATATTGCCTGATTTTAATTGGAAATGAACAAAAACGACCATCTGTAGGGTGCGTGAAGGGGTGCAAAGCACCCCGTAACGCACCGTCTTCCCCAAGTGAAGCGTGGGAACGGTGGAACGGGGTGTGGGTACGGTGCGTTGCATGGCGCTTTGCGCCCCTTCACGCACCCTACCGGTGGCGGGCGAAGTCGTGCATGGCGCGGAGGTTTTCCAGCGGCGTGTCGCGAACCACTTCGCAGCCTGCGCTGACGATGTAAGGGGCACCGCAGGCCGCGCGGCAGCCGGTCAGCGCCGTCCGGATGCCTTTCGGTGTCCCATTGCGCAGCAGGGAAACCGGATCTATGTTGCCCAGCAGCACCTGGTCCGGTCCCATGGCCGCGCGCGCGTCGGCCATGCTCACCATGTGGTCAAGGTCCACAATCTCACATCCCAACCGGCCCATGCCCTCCAGAATCGGCGACGTGTTGCCGCAAATGTGCAGCCGCGCCATACCCCCGGCGGCCTGAATGCCCTCAATCAGTCGCGACTCATACTGCCAGACATACTCGCCGTAAATCATGGGGCCAACCAGCGAGGCCGCCGCATCGCCCACGCCGATAATGTCCGCGCCCGCCTCGATTTGCGCCTTCGCAAAGGCCAGTCCGGTCTCGACGGCAAAGGCCATGAGGTCATGCACGAAACCGGGGTCCTCGAAGAAATCCATCATGACATGGTTGATGCCGCGCAGGCCGGCCGCCAGCGCGATGGGTCCCACCACCCAGCCCTCGATCAGATTCACCCCGCCGACCTTCTCGCGAAACAACGCCGCGGCATTGACGCGGTCGGTCATGCGCCCGCCCCCAAGAGGGTCGGGCTGTTTCAGTCCCGCGAGCGCGGCCTTGTCGGCCAGCAGCGCGTTGCCCTCGTCCAGCGCGGGCGGCTGGTCATCGAACCACACCACGGCCGCACCGCAGTCCGCCGACTCGCGGGCCGGGTCGGAAATGCAGGAAACGAAGTCAAAGTCATGGTCTTCGGCAACGCGCACCTGCCCCTCCACCAGCAGGCGGTAATCGGCGGCATATTGGCCGTAGGGCACCCCGATGTGGTCCGCCGCAAACATCATGGTGATGGGCATGAAAGGAATGACGTCCGTCGCTTTGCCTTCAATGCAGGCGCGAATGCGCTCGTAACCGTTCATGTGCATGTTCTCCGGGATTGGGCGGCCCAAATGTCGCCGCCCAAGTATCAATTCATCCGGTCCGGGAGTCAAGCGCCCCCGCCGGACGGAGTTTGCTCCATCCGGTCCGCGCCCCCAACACCGCAAACAGCACCCAGGCCGCCGCCGCAATGCAGCATCCCAGATAGAAATCCCAGGGCCAGTACCACACGCGAATTTCATGCGCTCCCGGACTGACACAGACCCCGACGAAGTTGTAGTTTACCCGGCGCACTTCCACCGGCCGACCGTGGTCCGTGGCGCGCCAGTCGGGATGCCACGCCTGCGAGACCAATACCACGCCGCCTTGCGCACTGTTGAACCGCACGGTCAGGTCGCCGGGAGACCGGCGCTCAAAGGACAGCGGATGAAACGCATCGCCGCCCTGAAACGGACGGTCGTCCACAAGACAGCCCGCCCTCGGGTCCAAATCGCACACTGCGTCAAGCATGGAAACACCCTCCGGGGGCAGGGCGGCACCGGGAACGATGCACACGCGCGGCAACGCCGAATCGCGCCGGTATACCCGTGCAGGCAACGCGCCCTCCCCGCCGGCAAGTTCCGTCGCCTTCACCCCGGCGAGTCCCCGGTCGTTCGGCCCCGCAACCAGATAGACGACGTTCATGAGGTCAAGAAGGACCGGGTGTTCGATTTCGCGCGGGATGTGGTCCCTGAGCAGGGTCGAAGTGGACCTGTCGGATTTCCAGACGGCCTTGTAAAGGTCCAGGTGGCGTCCGTAAATGCCCGGGTGATATCCGGACGCAATTTCAAGACCCAGTCGCGCCGCGTCGCTCTGGCTGACCACGGTTCTGGGCGCGAGCAGCCGAAACTCCCCGTCCCGCCGCTGCTCCGCAAGGAACTTCAGGACCGGTGTGTTCTTGAAAAGGCTCTGCGTTGGGACCACCATCATGTGGTCCTGCCAGATCACAAACAGGTCGCCGCAGGCCAGCAGCAGGATGGCAGCCTTCCACAGGGAATCCGGCACACGCCTGCATGCCCAGAACAGCGACACCATGCCGAACAGGGCCAGCACAACGACGGGAAGCCGGACGTGGGGTATCGGCGTGTGCTCGGTCCGCCACAGCAGGAGTGTTCCGGCGATGACCGCCAGCAGCAGCGCGCCGGAAAGGACGGGAAGCACCCATCTTCTTTTCATCGCCCCCCCTTCGGACAGCAACAGCCCGGAAAGCAGGGCACCCGAAAACGCCGTGTAGAAGAGCAGCCTTCCGGGGCATCGGAACATTTCAAGACCGGGAACCACGCGTGTGGCCAGCCAGAACAGGGGGCCATTACTGCCCAGGGCCAGGAGGAAGGTGAGGGCGGTGAGCACGGCCATGACAACAACGACGGAACGGTTCTTCCTGGAGCACAGACACGCGGACAGCATCAGGACCAGCGGAACCGTCCCCAGATAGAGCGTCCTCTCCCAGAAAGCCCTGGCGGGCGGCGCCGGGGTCAGCGGGGGAACTCCGTGAAGCGGCCAGATGAGATGGAGCAAATCCGCGTATTGCGGACTGAACGAACTCGCGAACTGGTAGTCGGTGCCCCGTGCGCGGGCGGCCAGCAGCAGGGTTTGGCGAACTATGGGAAACCACCAGGGAGCGGCAAAGACGAGAAAGGACAGAATGCCCGCCGCAAAGGCCAGCGCGGAGCGCAGGGTGGCGGACCTTCCCTGCGAACGAATTCCCGCGATCAGCCACAACGCCGCATAGCCGCTGACAAACAGGAAATGCCAGTACATGATTTGAACACTGCCGCAGGTACACACGAGGGCCAGGACCGCCCCGAACAGGCCCGCCCGGAGGAGAGAAGGCTTCTCCAGCACCCTCTCGGCGGCCAGCATAATCCAGGGAAGACACAGCATCGTGGCAAGCACTTCCAAATGTCCGGCAAAGAGATGCCCGGCCGTCTTTCCCCCCAGCACAAAGACGACCGCCGCCAACAGGGCACCCGGCGCATCACACCCCTTTTTCTTTGCGAAAAAGAACATTCCCCACGCGCCGATGGTGGCGTAGAACCAGAGCATCCACCCAAACAGGACCGGTGATGGCGTCGCCCAGAACAGCCATTGCGGAAAATTCAGTACGGCCTGAAGCGAGTCTCCGACGATGGATTTGCCGCAAAAGATGGTCGGATCCCAAAGAGGAAACCGCCCCCAGTCCGCAATGCTATGCCATTGCACGAACTTGAACTCGCTGTGGGAGTCGGCTATGTCCAGCGTCCAGAGCGCCTGGTCCGGGTGCAGCAAAACGCGGTGAAAGAATAGGACTGTGGCGGTGACAAGCAGGAGCAGGCAAAAAGGCGTCTGCCATCGCGAACAAGGGGAACCGAACACTGCTTGAACCTCCGTCACACAACATTTCCTGCTGAATGGTCCCGGCCCATACCTCCGCCCAAAAACGGAAGAACCACGGACGGGCACCGCCGGGAAGTATCGTTTCCGGTATTTCGGAATCAAGCGGCGCTTGCCGGGCGCAGCCGCCTCCATCCGGTCCATACCCCGGCCACGGCGAGCACGGTCCAGGCCACCGCGGCGATGTAGCATCCCAGATAGAAATCCCAGGGCCAATACCACACGCGGACTTCATGCTCTCCGGGACCCACGCACACGCCGACAAAATCATAATTGACCCGGCGCACCTCCACGGGCTTGCCGTGGTCGGTGGCGCGCCAGTCGGGGTGCCATGCCTGGGAAATGAGGACCACACCGCCTTTCTCACTCTTAAACCGTGTGGTCAGGTCGCCGGGGGACCGGCGCTCGAAAGGCAGGGGCCGAAATGCATCTCCGCCGGAAAAGGGCCTGTCTTCCACAAGACACCCCGCTCTCGGGTCCATCGAGCACACGGCATCAAGCATGGAAACGCCCTCGGGCGGCACGCTGGCCCCGGGAGCCATACACACGCGCGGCAGCGCCGAATCGCGCCGGTACACACAGGCCAGCGGTTTGCCGGGGAGTTTAATCTCCCGCCCCCCCACGGGCACCGGTTCGGTGGGCGCGGCAACGAT
>CALDSM010000588.1 GCA_937923585.1 uncultured bacterium | reverse complement strand
GGTGGGAAGCCGTGTTTGGCGGATTTCGCGCCAATTACTACGAACGGGACGCCTATCCCCAGTTCATAAAGTCGGAGTTCTGGACGAACAGCAGGGGCTTTCGTGACGAGGAAATGGCCGTTCCCAAGCCGGCAGGGGTCCTCAGAATTGTGTGCATCGGCGGTTCGACGACGCTGGAAGGCCCGCGTAATGACCTGACCTATCCGAAAATGCTTCAGCAGATGCTGCGCGAGCATTTCAAAACGGAAGCGATCGAGGTGGTAAACTGCGGGGTGGACGGGGGGACCATTCGGGGCCAGTGTTCCCGTTTTGATGACTGTTTGGCACTCAATCCTGACATGGTGATTCACTACAACTTTGTCAATGACGCCAGCGCGCTTATGGACAACGTTCTGAAGGCAACCATCATGAGAACCGCATGGCGCCAGAAGGTCATGGGGGTTCTGTGCAAATCCCAATTCCTGGCGCACCGCTTTCGCGGACCATGGTCCCTTGTTATGCCGGGCGCCTCGGATTACCGGGAGGAAATTGACCGGTATCTGCGGCCTGCTCTCCACGAACTGTGCGAGCGCACAAAGCGGACGGGGGCACGGTTTGCCCTGTCCAGTTTTGCGGGCCCGGACTTGTACAACCTCCCCGCCCGGGAACGGGCATGGTTTCGGAATCATTTCTGGTTCATGCAGGCCGTGCCGGTTGAGCTCGACGACTACCTCGTGGCGGCGGGGGCCTTCAACGGAATGGCCCGCGATTTTTGCTTGAAGGAAGGGGCGCTTTACATTCCTGCCGCAGAGGAGATCAAAGGCGGCCTTGAGACATTCACCGACAACTGGCACATGCATGTTCCCGGCATACGCCGCAAAGCCGAGATGATGTGCAAGAGTCTCGTTGATGTGATAGAGAAAGACCGTTCCATTCCGAAGGACCCCGCTTTGGTGGCGAAACCCTGAGGCCCGTGGTCTGGGTTCAGTTCGGCGATGCAGAGGGTGCGGCGGTTTCCGGTGGGGCTCCCGCATCTTCCGCGTTCTTCCTTGCCAGATCCAGTCGGTCGCGCACGTAGTCCAGTTTTGGGTTCAGCGAAAGTGCGCGTTCGTAGGCGGCGGCGGCGTCCGTCCAGGCACCGGCCGCCGACAGCGCGTCCGCGGCCGTCACGCAATGGGACCACTCTCCCGGGGCGATGGACTGTGCGGCGGCAAAGGCATCTTTCGCTCCGGTAACATTGCCGGCGGCCGCGCGCGCCGCGCCGCAATGCACGGCCGCCAGCGCAATTCCCGGATTGTCCTTCCAGACTTCCTCCCAAACCTTCAGACGTTCCGCGGGGCCGCTTTTGGAAAGAACCTTGTCCAGCCGCAACACAGGCTCGCTGTTGTTCGGATTGATGGGAATCGCCTCTCTTAAGGCTTCCGCCGCGCCGGATGCATCTCCTGCGGCCTCCATTCGCGCGGCCTCGTCCATGAAAATGCCCTGGAATTTTAAGTCAGCGCCGGGGTCTCTGGGCAGCATGCCAAATAGTCGGCGAAGGACAGACATACGCGTGTCGGCGGCCCCCCGGTCGGGCGCGTTGTCGGCTGTCCCAGCCGCACCGTTGGTTTCGCGCCAGCCCTGCATTTCTTGATTTGCCTGTGCAAGACGGTTTGCCTGGCACAGCGCAACCACAAGTTCGCCAAAAGCCGCAGGGTCGCGGGGGGCCAGTCTGAGGCTGTTGCGGCTGGCCTCTATGGCGCCGGGAAGGTCGCCCTTTGCACGAAGCAGGCGCGCAATTTCACATTGCGCCCGAGCGTCTGGTTTCAAGGCGGACGCGGTGCGGAAGGCGGCCAGAGCCTCCTCCGAACGGTTGTCCTGGCCAAGATACTGGCCCAATTCGACCCAGACACCTGCGTCATAGGGGTTCCAGGCAAGCAGCAGGCGCGTTTCGGCAACCGCCCGGCCCTTGTCACCCAAAATGGCGGATGTCTGGGCCAGCAGCCGGCGCGCATGCAGTGAATACGGGAAGTCATTTGCCAAGGCCGACGCATGCTCATGCGCGCCATTCGGGTCGCCCGTGCTGAGGAGCAGCCGGATGAGTCTGGCGCAAACCGTCTCATTCTGGGGATCAAGCTGCAACGCGCGGCGGCAGGCGCCCAGCGCCTCCGCGTCTGTCTGCGCGTTTGTCCGCGCGCCGATTTGCGCGTCAAGTTCGGCGAGGGCGCGGTTCAGGCTTTCCCCGCACGGGTTCTTGGAGCGCAGGTCCGGCCTTGCCGTCAGCCACAACTGGTACCGCAAATCGGACAAAGTCAGCGCCATCCGCTGCCTGCATTCGCCCACAGAGGGCGGCGAGCCCTGGATGCCCAGACGCGGCTCCGATCCTGCCAGCGTGTCCAGTACGGACCGTGCCAGCACACAGTTTCCCTCGAACGTGAGATGGACGGCGTCCAAAAACATCTCCGGACCCTCGACGCCGTGGGGGCTAGCGTCGGCCAGCGACTGCGCGGCATCGGCCAACAAAACTCCGTCCTGCGCGCGGGCCGCGGCGGTTTTGCGGAGAATGCCGTTGATACGGTCGTCGGCGCGTCTCTGCAGCATGTCCAAATCGCGCGCGCGTGCAAATCCCCGGCGCGCCCCGGAATACTCGCCCAGTTCATATTGACAGCAGGCAATTCCGTAGAGGAGCCCGGCGTGGCGGTCGTCCATCTCGGCGGCGCGGGCATAGGCGGCCAGCGCCTCCCTGTATAGCTTCTCCTCCCGCAGCCGGTTTCCTTCGCGGTACGCGCCATTCCACTCCGGCAGCGCCGTTGGGTCCGGCGCGGAAACCTCTGTCTCTGCCGGCTCAAATTCGCGGAGCCTGGAGCCCACGGTGCACAGAAGGACTTTGGCACCCGCCTCTTTGGCAAACGCGCAGATGTCGTTCACGTTGGACTGGTAGTAGGCGTAGGCGCGTTCGGGCCGGCGGACCTCCTCCTCCTCTCCGTGCGGTTGTTCCAAATCGGACGGACCTGCAACTCCGTGCATCATCTGGACGAGCCTTGATTCGTTCAGCGCTATACTCAAATGGAGCAGGCGCAATGCCAGCCCGGGAGGCAGCAGGTCCCAAACCATGGCCTGGGTCACCGACGGGTTCAACTCGTTGTTGCCCATGTAGACGACAAAAAGGTCCGGATTGTACTCCGCGCAGGCCTTTGCCGCGGCGCGCATCACGTGCGAGTTCGAGCCCGACATCGCCATGCTGTAAATTTCTGTTCTACCCCCGTGTCGGGTTGCGCGCAGCATGCTTTCAAGGATGCGCCAGAACGAGAAGTCCGGCAGAGGCACACCCACCGCCGCCGAACTTCCGAAGACGAATATCCGGTATGTGTCCGGAGGTTTTGCGGCGGGCATGGAGAACTCGTTCAGCGACGTTCCGATGGGCATGGTGTAGAACTGCTGGAAGAAGAAACGGTTGACTGTGCAGACGGTTTCCCCGTTTGCTTCCCGCGAAACAAACGGCTGCATTGGAACGCCCCACCCTGCCAGACGCAGGACCGCTTCGCCGATGGACAGCAGCAGCAGTGGCACAACCACCCAGGCGAGGACCAGTTTCCATGCCTGGCCGGACCGGCAAAACCCTTCCTCAACAGCCGCAACGGCCGGTTTTTCGCCGGAAGGGGCGGATTGCGATCTTCTTGCCCGCAAACGCAACAGGGGAGTCTCCGGAGTGGTCTACATGCCATGTGAAATATACAGGGCTTCCCGGCCGCAAGTCTAACAAAGCACTGCGTGCCTGACTGCACGAGACGCTGTTAACCGGGCAGTCGGGACCTGTGGAACGTGCTTGCGCCTATTGCGCCGCAGAGGACGGCTCGGCGGCTCTTGGCGGAGCGGCTCTTGCGGCGTTTTCCCTGATTGCATTGATGCGGCCATGCATATAATCCAGTTTCGGATTTAGCGCCAGCGCGCGCTCATAGGCGGCAATCGCGTCGTCCGGGGCCCCGGCGGCCGCAAGGGCGTCGCCAGCCACAACCCAATGGGACCATTCTTCCGGAGCGAGGGACTGCGCGGCGGAGAAAGCCTTCTTTGCCCCGGCAACATCTCCCGTGGCGGCACGGGCCGACCCGCAATACGAGGCGGCCAGAGGAATGCGGGGATTCTCCTTCCAGACGCTTTCCAAGACGCTTAGGCGTTCCGCAAGGCTGCTCTTGGACAGTATCTTGTTCAAAAGCAGCACGGGCTGATTGTTGCCCGGGTTGAGCGGAATGGCGGCCCTGCAGGCGTCTGCCGCCCCCTTCAGATCCCCGGCGGTCTCCAGACGCGCGGCCTCAGCGGCGAGATAAGTCTGGCACCGGCAGGAGGTGGATGGGTCGGGCGGCAGCATCTGGACCAGTCGCCGCAGCACGGACAGGCGGGTTTCCACCGCCCCGCTTTCGAACGTTTCCTGGGGCGCTTCGCGCCTTGGTTCTGCGTTTTCCGCGACGGCGGCGGATGCGCCGTCTTTTCCGGAGGTCGCCTCGCGCCAGCGCCGCATTTCATTTCCGGCCTCCGCGGGAAGATTCGCGTCGCAAAGGGCCGTGATGAGTTCCTCGAACACCAGCGGGTCCCCGGGCGCCAGTTCCAGACTGCGGCGGCAGGCCTGCACGGCTCCCGGCGCGTCGCCCCTCTTGTGCAGCACGCGTGCAATTTCGAACTGCGCCTGGGGGCTGCCGCCCAGTGTGAATGCCTTTTCAAAGGCGGGCAATGCGCGCTCCAATTGGTCATCCCCGCAGAGGTAGCGCCCCAGGTCCATATACATTTCCGGGTCATCAGGGCGCAGGCTCAGCAGTTGGCTCGCCTTCTCGATGGCGCTTTTGCTGTCCCCGTTAAGGGCACAGACTCCCGCCAGCATGCGCAGCGCCTTCCAGGAATATGGAAAATCCGCGACCAGCGCCCTCGCCTCCTCAAGTGCAGCAACCGGATCCCTTGCCTGCCCGGCGCTCTTTACCCGGACTTCTTCATTCCCCGGGTCAGTCCGCGCGGCTTTGCGCCAGGCCTCCCGGCGCATCTCATCGGCGCGGGAGCCAATTTCACCGTCGAGTTGGGCGATCTCCTGTTTGAGGGAATCCGTCTTTTCAAGCGTCAGTGTGCTGCCATACTCCACCTGAAACGCCAATAGCGTGCGCATGTCAGGCGGCGCCATCGCCAGTCGTTGACGGCACTCTTCACTGGACATCGGGGGGGCGTCGGTGAGCAGGAACGGAACAATTTGCGCAAGCGCCTTCAAGACAGTCAGGGCAAGGACATAATTTCCCTCGAAGGAGAGATGCACATGGTCCAGAAAGAGTTCGGGCCCTTCGATGCCGTGGGGGCTTGCGTCAGCCAGCGCCTTCACCGTGTCCACCAGGTGGACGCCGTCACGGGCGTGTGCCCCGGCAATCTCGCGCAGGATGTTGTTTGTTATGCTTTTGGCGCAGAAGTTTCTGGCGTCCAGATCGCGCGCCCGGACAAATTCGCGCCGCGCATCCGCGTATTCGCCCAGGGCATAGTGGCAGCACGCCATTCCGTAGGCTGTTCCGGCATGGCTGCTGTCAATACTCTCAGCGCGGGCGTAGGCGGCAAGGGCCGCCTGGAACTGCCCCTGCGCGCTCAGGTTCTTCCCCGCGTCGCAGGCGTCGTTCCACAGTTGCGCTGTGCCGGCGTCGAGCCCGGCCCGGTGGTTCCCTTCCGGCACCATTTCGCGCAGCCGCGTTCCCACCGTGCACAGGAGAACCTGCGCGCCCGCCGCTCTTGCGAAGCGGCAAATGTCGTTCACGTTCGTCCGGTAATACTGGTGAATGCGTTTTGCGTCGAGGCTTTTTGCCGGGCCTTCGCGACGGGGGGGCGCATTGTCCCGGTCTGGCAGGTCGCGGAACCATTGAAAGAGTCGCGAGTCATTCAGCGCGGTGGCCAGGTGCAGGCACCGCAGCGCAAGCCGGGGGGGCAGGGAGTCCCAAACAAGGTTCTGGGTCATGCAGGAATTCAGTTCGTTGTTTCCCATGTACACCAGAAAGAGGTCGGGCTGGTGCGCAGCACAGGCCTTTGCCGCGGCGCGCATCACATGTGAGTTTGAGCCCGCCATCGCCAGGCTGTAGATTTCCGTCCTCATTCCGCGCGCCTGCGCGCGCAGCATTGTTCCCAGGATGCGCCAGAAGGCAAAGTCCGGCGCGGGATGGCCCTGTGCCGCCGAACTTCCGAACACGAATATCCGGTACGTGTTTGGGGGCTTCGGGACCGGCATGCAGAACTCATCAACCCCGCGCTGAAAACGCGCAGTGTAGAACTGCTGGAAGAACATGGAATTGGACATGCATACGGTGTTTCCGTTCAACTCCCGGAGGTTGAACAGTTGCGTGGACACACCGTATCCCGCCATGCGCAGGCCCAGTTCCCCCATGATCAGCAGCAGTGGCGGAACAATCAGCCAAGCCGCGAGCAGCTTCCATGCCAGGCCGCGACGACCGGCCCCTCCCTCAAGAAGCCCTTCAACCGGTTCTTCATCGGGAGAGACGTATTCAGTGCTTGTTCTTGCCCGCAACCGCAACAGTTTAAGTCTCCCGCGCAGTTCACATGCGATGCGAAATATACAAGGGTTCCGGCCGGCAAGTCCAACGCGGCGTTGCCTGTCCGCACGAAAAACATGTTGCCGTCCGGGTGCTCGAAACCGTGCAAGTGTGGGAAGTCTATTGCGACGGCGACGGCAGCGCGATGGTTTGCGGCGGCGCAGCGCCTGTTGCGGCATTCCTCCTTACTGTATCCAGGCGGAGTTGCAGATAGTCAAGTTTGGGGTTCAGCGCCAGCGCGCGTTGATAGGCGGCGATGGCATCGTCCGAAGCCCCGGCGGCTGCGAGGGCGTCGGCGGCAATGACGCATTGGGACCACTCTTCCGGGGCGAGCGACTGGGCGGCACCGAAAGCCTCCTTCGCCCCGGCAACATCGCCGGTGGCCGCGCGCGCCGCGCCGCAATACACCGCGGCCAGCGAAATGCCGGGATTCTCCTTCCAGACATCCTCCCAGGTTTCTCTGCGTTCCGCGGGGCTGCTCTTGGAGAGGATTTTGTCCATGAACTGCACGGGTTGGCTGTTGTTCGGGTTGAGCGGAATGGCGATCCTGCAGGACTCTATGGCCCCCGGCAGGTCCCCGACGGTTTCCAGCCGGGCGGCCTCCTTCATCAACATGTCCTGGAATCGGCAGAAGTTGCTCCCGTTTTGCGGGAGCAGCCGGACAAGTTGTCGAAGCACTGACGTGCGCGTTTCAAGGACCTTGTCTTCGGACGGTCGGCCGGAGACGGCGGCAGTCTCGGTCTTGCCCCCGGCTGTTGTCTCGCGCCGGTTTCTCATCTCGAGGTTGGCCTCCGCAAACCGGTCCGCGTCACACAGGGCAAGTGTGAGTCCCTCGAAGGCTTCGGGGTTGTCCGGTTCCAGTTTCAGACAGCGCCGGTACGCCTCGATGGCTCCAGATGGGTCACCCTTTCCACGAAGCACACGGGCGATTTCGAGTTGCGGCGCTGCACCAGGTCTGAGCCTGAAGGAGGTTCGAAATGCGGCCAAGGCCTGCTCCGAGTGGTCTTCCCGCAGCAGCCTTCCCAGTTCGATGTGCGCGTCCGCGTCATCGGGGCGCACGGCCAGCGCCCGGCGCAACGCGGCAATTGCCGACTCCTTCTCGCCGGTTTCGGCGAGCAGCCGTGCCAGAAGTCTATGGGCATCCCATGAGAAAGGCAGACGGCGGGCCAGAGTCCTGGCCTCTTCAAGAGCGTTTGCTGTTTCCTTCTTTTCGATAAGCAGTCGCACAAATCTGGTTCGGACACGGTCGTTCTCGGCGTCGAGTTCCAACGCCTTGCGACAGGCTTCCAGCCGCATTTCTTCGGCCCGTGTGCCAATCTGTTCGTTCAATTCGTCCATTGCGTGTTTGAGGCGGTCTCTGGGCTGATTCGGCATAGACAGAAGCCCGTCCATCGTCAGCGCAAATTGATCCCGAAGGTCAGGTGCGCTCAACGCCTGCCGAAGCTGGCATTCTTCAAGAGTTGGCGGTGGCGGGAAGGCACAAAGACGGGGTTCTACCTGAGCCATGGCTTTCAGGATGGACCTGGCGAGCACATAGTTCCCCTCGAAGGTGGGATGCGTATGGTCCAGGAAGAGTTCAGGACCTTCGATACCGCAGGGACTGGCATCGGCAAGCGATTGCGCGGCATCCACCAGGTGGACCCCGTCGCGGGCGCGGGCGCCGCAGATCTTCTTGAGAATTTCGTTTATCTGGCTTCCGGCGCGGCAGTGACGGCTGTCCAGTTCGCGCGCCCGGACAAAGTTCTCCCGCGCATTGGCGTATTCGCCCAACGCATAGTGGCAGCAGGCTGTCCTGTAGGCCAGATCCGCGTGCATCCTGTTAATGTCCGCCGCACAGGAATAGGCCGCCAGGGCTTCACGGTGCCGCCCCTGTCGCGCAAACGTGTTTCCAGCATTGTATGCTTGATCCCAACGCTGCGCCATTTCGCCATCCAGGTCGGCCACATGCTCTTTTTCCGGCACCCATTCGCGCAGGCGCGAACTCACCGTGCACAGCATAACCTGCGATCCTGCCACCCTCGCAAAGTCGCAAATATCGTTCATGTTGGACTCGTAGTAGCGATAAACGCGTTCCGGGTCAAGCTCTCCTGATTTCGCGGGGTGACGTGCAATGTCCTCGGGGCTTGAGACGCCGCGCAGGAACTGGCCCAGCCTGGAATCATTCAGCGCAATGCCTAAACGATAAATGCGCAGCGTGATTTCCGGCGGCAGCCAGTTCCATACCAAGGCTTTTCTCATCAACGGGTTCATTTCATTGTTGCCCATGTAAACCAGCAAAATGTCGGGCTGAAACGCCGTGCAGGTCTTTGCGGCGGCGCGCATCACGTGCGAGTCGGCTCCGGGAATGGCGAGACAGTAGATTTCAATCTTCTCCCCATGCCGCCCCACGCGCAGCATGGTCTCAAGTATTCCCCAAGACGAGAAGTCCGGAACCGGCCCGCCCAGCACTTCCGAACTTCCAAGGACGAATATCCGGCAGGCGCCTCGTGGCTTCACGGCAGGCATGGAGAATTCAACGGGATTTGTTCGGAATGGCTTGGTATAGAATTGCTGATAGAATGCGCTGTTGGTCACACAGACCGTTTCCCCATTTATCTTCCGAGGGAGAAACAGTTGCGTGGAGACGCCGTATCCCGCAAGCCGCAGCCCCAGTTCCGCCGCGCACAGAAGCAATGGTGGCACAACCACCCATGCGGCAAACAGTTTCCATGCCAGGCCGCGTCGGCCAGCCCCTTCCTCAAGAACCCCGCCAGCCGGTTTTTGATCGGGAGAGATGGATTCACTACTTGTTTTTGCCCGCAACCGCAACAGATGAGTCTCCCGAGCAGTCCACATGCGATGCGAAATATACAGAGGTTCCGGCTGGCAAGTCCAGCACGGCATTGGCTGTCCGGACCACAAACACATTCCCATCCGGGCGCTTGGAACAGTACAGGCTTGGGAAGTCTACCGCGACGGGGACGGCGACACGACGGTTTGCGGCGGCGAAGCACCTCTTGCGGCATTCTTCCTGACCGTATCCATGCGGCCGTGAAGATAGTCCAATTTGGGATTCAGCGCCAGTGCGCGTTGATAGGCGGAGATGGCATCGTCCGGAGCCCCGGCGGCTGCAAGGGCGTCGGCGGCAATGACCCAATGGGACCACTCATCCGGGGCGAGCGAGTGGGCGGCATCGAAAGCCTCCTTCGCCCCGGCGACATCGCCGGTGGCCGCGCGCGCCGCGCCGCAATACACCGCGGCCAGCGGAATGCCGGGATTGTCCTTCCAGGCACTCTCCCAAACCACCAGGCGTTCCGCAGGTGCGTTCTTGGACAAGGCTTTGTCCAAGGACAGTAGGGGTTGGGTGTTGTCTGGGTTGAGTGGAATGGCAATCTTGTATGCCTCTACTGCCCCGGGCTGGTCTCCGGCTGCTTCCAGCCGCGCTGCCTCATTGGCAATCAAATCCTGGAATCTGCAGAAGGTGCTCCCGTTCTGGGGCAGCAACCGGACAAGTTGCCGAAGCACGGACACGCGCGTTTCAAGGATTTCGTCTTCGGCCGGTCTGCCTGAGACGGTTTCCGTTTG
Source organism: uncultured bacterium (assembly GCA_937923585.1). Classification (GTDB taxonomy): domain Bacteria; phylum Hydrogenedentota; class Hydrogenedentia; order Hydrogenedentales; family CAITNO01; genus CAITNO01. The sequence continues at coordinate 5,891 of CALDSM010000588.1, read as the reverse complement.
GCCTGTCGCCTCAACAGCAGTGGCCGTTCCGGCCCTGCTCTTGGTCATGGCCTCACGCCGGTGTCTCATTTCGCGGTTGGCTTCGGCCAGCCGGTTGGCGTCATACAGGGTGAGTATGAGTTCCTCGAAGGCGTCGGGGTTTTCCGGTTCCAGCCTCAGGCAGCGCCGATACGCGTCCACGGCTCCGGACGGGTCGCCCTGCCTGCGAAGCACGCGGGCGATCTCACATTGTGCACGGGCGCCGGGTCTCAGCGTGAACGAGGCGCGAAAAGCGGCCAAAGCCTGTTCCGACTGATTCTCTTTGTGCAGGAGTTGTCCCAGTTCCATGAACGCATCGGCATCGTCGGGACGCAACGCCAGCGCCCGGCGCAATGCGTCGATCGCCGGTCCGCCTTGCCCCGTTTCAGTGAACAATTGCGCGAGCAGGCGGTGGACGCTCCAAGAGTAGGGCAGATGGGAGGCCAGAACCTTCGCATGTTCGAGGGCGTTTGCCGTGTCCTTCCTGTCGCGGAGCAACCGAACATAGCGGGTCCGGACAGCGTCGTTTTCGGGGGCATTGTGCAGCGCGTTACGGCAGGCCTCAAGCCGCATGTCATCGGCCCGGGCGCCGATATGCTCGTTTAACTCGGCCATCTCCTGGTCGAAGCGGTCCCTGGGTTGATCGGGTGAAGACAGAAACCAACTTTCTGTCAACAACAGTTGATCCCGCAGTTCGGGCTGGGTCATTGCCTGCCGCAGCAGGCACTCTTCAAGGATTGGCGGGGGGCTGTCTGCGTGGAAGCGGGGCTCCACCTGCGCCAGCGTTTCCAGAACGGACCGGGCAAGGACATAGTTTCCCTCGAACCTGGGATGCACGTGGTCCAAGAAGAGTTCGGGGCCAACGATGCCGTTGGGGCTGGCGTCGGAAAGCGATTGCGCGGTGTCCGCCAGATGGACCCCGTCGCGGGCACGGGCGGCGGCAATGTCGCGGAGGATGTCGTTGATGCGGTTTCCGGCGCGATAGTGGGAGATGTCCAATTCACGCGCCCGGACGAATTCGTTCCGCGCATCTTCGTATTCACCCAGCGCATAGCGGCAGCAGGCGATTCCGTAAGCGAGTCCGGCGTGGCTGTTGTCGATTTCAGCGGCCCGGGCGTAGGCGGCCAAGGCCTCCCGGAACCGGCCCTGTCCCGTCAATGTCCTGCCGGATGCATAGGCGTCACTCCACTGTTGCGCCGCCTTTGTATCGAGAACGTCCGTGCATTTCCCCTGGGGCACCCACTCGCGCAGGCGCGAACCCACCGTGCACAGGATCACTTGGGCGCCCGCCGCCTTCGCGAAACGACAGATGTCATTCACGTTGGCCTGGTAGTACTGATAAGCGCGCTCCTGCCGGAAGCCAACCGAATCTGCACGCAGGCGAGCCAGAACATCCGTGCCCGAGATGCCGTTCAGCCACTGGACAAGTCTCGAATCGTTCAGCGCGATGGTGAGGTGGAAAAGGAAAAGGGCGGGCCGGAGCGGAAGCCGGTCCCAGACAAGTGTCCGTGTCAGCCATGGGTTCAACTCATTGTTGCCCATGTAGACCAGGAAGAGGTCGGGCTGGAAGGCGGCGCAGGCCTTCGCCGCGGCGCGCATCACGTGCGAGTTGGCGCCAGGCAGGGCGAGACAGTGGATTTCTATTTTATCCCCATGTCGGCCCGCGCGCAGCATGGTCTCAAGGATGCCCCAGAACGAGAAGTCCGGCACCGGTCCGCCGTGCGCCGCCGAGCTTCCAAAGACAAAAACCCGGTAGGTGTCCGGCGGCTTTGTAGCGAGCATGGAGAATTCAACGGGTCTCATTTGAAAGGGCTCAACGTAGAACTGCTGGAAGAACGCGGTGTTGGTCACGCAGACCGTTTCCCCGTTCACTTCCTGCTCAAGAAACAGCCGCGTGGAAAAACCGAGACCGCCCAGCCGCAGGCCAAGCTCCACCGCGCAAAGCAACAGCGGCGGAACAAGCACCCACGCGAAAAACAGCTTCCACGCATGGCCGCACCGGCCTCTTCCCGTCTTGTCAGACGTCTCGGTGGGTATTCCGTCGGGGGGTGTATTTTGGATTCTTCTCTTTTCCAGAAAGCTGAGCAACGTCGGGTTCCCTGGAACACGGCCTCAACCGAGACGCGCGTTCTTCCTGACTTGGGGCTAACATAGCACGGGGGAGCGTTCCCGTTCATCTCCCTCGGACTGGATTCGGCCGCCCAAAGCCGCACGCTTTCAAACGGACCGCCAAACAGGTATTCTTAATCCGCATTGCGTTGCAGGCATGGGCGCATGCGGTTGGAAAAGGAGCATTCAATGACCGAAGACTGGCTGTTTGAACTGCCCGATCTGCTGGACCGGGACTACTCGCAACACAACGCCGAAAGCAGGGTGCTGTGGGCCGCGTTCGAGACGAACACGCACGCGCGGGTGCCGGTGCGGCTGAACACGAACCCGCGCATGCTGATGCAGGACCCCGTGTATAACCGGCGGGGAATCACCTACCGCGAATACATGCTTGACCCGGATGTCATGGCGCAGGGCATTCTGGAATGGTACTACTGGATGCGCTTTCTCCTGCCCGGTGACCACGAGAAGGGGCTTCCGGAGGAGTGGGTGCTCCACATTGATTTTGAGAACACCTACGACGCCGCCTGGTTCGGCGCTCCCGTCGAGTTTCATGCGGACCAGGTGCCCTATGCCGCCCCGCTGCTCAATGACGGCAACAAACACATGCCGTTCGACCGCGGCATTCCTGACCCATTCACCGGCGAATGGCCGGAGCGCACGCTGCGGCACGTCGAGCACTGGAAGAAGAAGAGCGCGGCCGGATGGACCTTTCTGGGGCGGCCCGTGACCTTCAAGGACAACGTGCCCTATCTCAATTTCGACGGGGTGTTCACCTGCGCGGCAAGCCTCCGTGGTCCGACGGGAATCTGTACGGACCTGCTGGTTGACCCCGACTACGCCCACGAACTGCTGCGGTTCATCAACGACGCGGTCATCGCGCGTATTCAGGCATGGCGACAGTACTTCGGCCAGCCCGAAAAGAAGGATAACCAGGGCATGGCCGACGACTCGGTGGAAATGCTCTCGGTCGAGCAATACCGCGAATTCGCGCTGCCCCGCCACCGGGACCTTCTCGACACGCTCGGCACGGAAAAGGGCCGGAGTATCCACCTTTGCGGCAACGCGCAGCGGCTCTTTCCCACGCTCAGGCAGGAACTGGGCATCATGGCCTTCGACACCGGCTTCCCCGTGGACTTCGCCCGGTTTCGCCAGGAGATGGGGCCGGAAGTGCTCATCAGCGGCGGACCGCGCGCGCCGCTGTTTGTCGAGGAGACGCCGGACGCGCTGCTGGCGGAGACACGGCGCATATTGGAGTCGGGCGTGCTGGAGGGAGGCAGGTTCATCCTGCAGGAGGGAAACAACCTGCCACCGAGGGCAAACCTCGCGCACTGTGTGGCGTTTTATGAGACCGGGAAGCTGTGGGGCATTGTTCCCTAACGCGCAACCCCGCGGCTGGTACTACCGGTGTATCTTGGCAATGGCCTTTTCGACGCGTCGCCGCAGGTCCGGTGAGGGGTTCTTTGCCGCGATGATATCTATGCGGCAGGTGCGGCGGCAGGGCGATTTCCAGTTGTCCGCGTCGAATGCGCCCAGCAGCGTAAGCCCGGCTTCTTGCACAGCACCAGCGAGAAACTCGAAGTCGTAGGCGCGTTCGCGGGTGGATGATTCGGCGCCGGTGTTTACGCGGACCCAGGTCTCGCAAATGCGCGTCTTCGGGTCATAATCGTTGGACCAGGTGGTGCGGAGGCCGCCTTGGGTTTCGGTCCAGGTCTGGTTGGCGAAATGCTCGGTCATCATGCGCTCGGTGACCACGTCAAAATACAGCAGGCCGTCGTCGTGCAGCGCGGCGGAGCACTGCGCAAGGGCGAGTTCAACCTCTTCAGGTTCCAGCAGGAAGTTCATGGAGTCGAAGAGGCAGGTGATCAGGTGCGCGTTGCGCACGGGCAGTGCGCGCAGGTCGCCGACGGCGCAGGGCAATGCGCCGCGATTGCGGCGCAGCACGGAAAGCATGGACGGGGACAGGTCCACGCCGACGGAGTTCCAGCCGGCCCGGCGGGCGCGTTCCAGCAGGACTCCCGTGCCGCAGGCGGCATCCACATGGACGAATCCGCGTGGAAGCAGTTCTGCCAGTGCGCCAGTCACGTGAAACCAGCGGTCGTAATTCACGTGCGTCATGAGCGCGTCGTAATGGGCGGCCAGCCCCTCGAAGAGATCATCGTGCGGCATGTCAGGCCTGTTTCTGTTTGAGCCAGAGATAGAAGGCCGTGGCGTTCGGGTCGGCGACTTCCTGCCGCCTGCCAAATTCGACGCCGATTTCGGCGACGTAGAGAATGGCTTCCCCGAATCCTTTCTTGCGCAGCCGGTCGCGGGCTTCGGCGGCCTCGGGATATTTGCGCATGGGCTCGGCGAAATCGGCCAGGCAGAGCCCCTGGCCCAGCATGCCCAGCCCCGGTCTGCCGGTGGTGTGCCAGTAGACCGCCTCGTACACGTCGTCGCTGATGCCGAATTCGGCCCGGCATTTTTCGGCCGCGACGGGACCGTGCAGCAGCACGGGTTTCTCAAGTTGCTCATTGCTGACGGGCAGGCGCAGTGCGCGGGCGGCGGCGAGCAGTTCGGTCTTGGTCATGTCGCGGCAGATGTCGTGCAGCAGCCCCGCCGCCACGGCCTCGTCATGGTCCACCCCGATGTTCTCCGCGTAGGAGGAGTAGTATTCGGCGGTGAAGATGCAGTGGCTGAGCCGTTTCTCGGGCAGTATCTCGCGCAGTCGCGCGAGGTATCCTCTGGCGCAGGCGGCGCGTGCTACCGGCATGCGTAGATTCCTTTCCCGCGAATGTACTCCAGCACGGACGGGGCCAGCAGTCCGGCGGTGTCGCCGCCGTGCGCAAGCAGATCGCGCACTTCAGTTGAGGACACGCCGCTCGTCTCGAAGGGAAGCATTTCGTGCCTGCCGTCCAGCGACGGGTCAAGCGTGCGGCCACATTCAGGCCGTTGCGCCACAATCAGCCGCGCCAGCGCCAGAATGCCCTCCGGCTCGCGCCACCGGGGCAGGTCCAGCGCGGCGTCACAGCCCATGATTAGAAACAACTGCGCGCCGGGATATTCCTCCGCCAGCATCCGAAGCGTGTCCACCGTGTACGAGGGGCCGGAGCGGTCCATTTCGAGGCGGCTCGCTTCGAAGCCGTCCTCGCCCGCGATTGCGGCCCGCACCATGGCCAACCGGTCCTCCGCGGAGGCGACCACGTCACGGCACTTGTGCGGCGGGGTGGCGGCGATGACGAACAGCACCCGATCCAGCCCGGCGCGCTCGCGCGCGGCGCGGGCGAGGCGCAGATGCACGTTGTGGACGGGGTCGAAGGTCCCGCCAAAAACGCCTATGCGGAGCGGCCTATCCACGGACCTGACCCGCGCCCCGGATAATGTACTTGAGGGACGTCAGCCCCTCCAGGGCCATGGGACCGCGGCAGTGCAGTTTGCTCGTGCTGATGCCGATTTCCGCGCCCAGGCCGAACTCGAACCCGTCGGTGAAGCGCGTGGACGCGTTCACGTAGACCGTGGCGCTGTCCACCGCATCCAGGAAGGTTTCGGCGGCGGCGTAATTCTCGGTGATGATTGCATCGGAATGGTGCGATCCGTATTCATTGACGAAACCGATGGCCTCCTCCAGTGAGGCGACGATCTTGATGGAGAGGATCTTGTCGAGATACTCGGTGCTCCAGTCCTCTTCCGTCGCAGCGGCGCAGTCTATGATCTGGCGCGTGCGCTCGCCGCCGCGCAGTTCGCAGCCGCCCGCCCGCAGCGCCTCGGCGCCGCCCGGCAGCAGC
>CALDSM010000587.1 GCA_937923585.1 uncultured bacterium | reverse complement strand
AATTGCACGTTTGGCTGTCTTCTCTGAAAGCCTCCCCTTCTTCCTGTAACTCAGAAAGAAGTCATGGGAATCGGGAAGCATGTTTTTGATGTGAATATGGCGCCAGGGTCTTACCGCATGCTTGGATGCGGAGGAGTCAAATGAAGCCGTTTTCTGCAGTTCCCGGACGAACTGGCCAATGCTCGCCTCCTGCCGCTCAATCAGCGTCATGTACTGCTCTTCCGCGCTCCTTACGGTGCCCGTGTCAACCGTTCTTTCCAGGAGCGTTTCATTGAGCGACTTCGCTACCTCAGCTGACTTGTCCCGGTGAAACAGCGCCGTTCCGTGCTCCGCCAGGAGCAGCATGTTGAAGAGACCCATTCCGCAAACCAGTTCCTGCAACAGAACCTCGTTGGCGGGCTGCAACACACGGAACACCTGGTCCATGTCCAGCACGGCACCCACAAAATCCGAATGCTTCTCCGCGAGCACCCGCATGGCCGGTTTCAGGCCGTTATAGTACGCGATTTTGCGCGGGGGCAAATAGGGATTGCTCAGGCTGGGGAAATGCCTGCTAAACAGGTACGGGGCCAAGATCGGTACATCCGCGGTCCCTTTCAGCACATTTTGCAGTTCGGGCGGCCAAGTCTGATCTGCGAAAGGAACATTCAGCAATTCCGGCGCCGCTTCAGCGGTCATCATGAAGTGATACAGCTCCAGATGCCGGCATGACGCGGGCAACCCAAACAGAAATGAATACAGGCTCTGGTGCAGCAGCGGATTGGTTACGGGCGACCCATGGTAGGCCCCCTGCAAGATGACGGAGGTCCATCCCCCGTGCCGTTCGCGCAGAGAGAAGTATTCGGCAAGCGTGTCCAGGGGCACATTCTCCAGACGGTGCAAGTCCTGGAAGGCACGCGCGTATTCCTCCATGAACTGTTCACGCCCTGGAGCGCGCAACAGACCGAGCGGGTCGTGAAAATGGTGCGAGAAGACCGACTTGATGAAGGTGTCCAGCGAGGTTGTTTCGCAGCCCAGGTACCAGGAGTCCCGGACGTTCTGCTGCCCCCCCACAATGAACTCTTCGGTCACCGGGGCCACTCCGCAGAAATCGTGAACCGAAAGCTGGCCTGCCGTCAGATTCATGGTCCCCGTGATCATGTTCATGTCGAGGTCAATGGCGTTGTTCAGGAGCGGCGGGCGCCGTACTTCATGTCTTTCGGCCAGGCCAAGTTTCAGGCACATGTCCTGCGCGCTCAGCACCTCTGGGCTGTACAGGGGGCCGAGCGTGTAGATCTTCCTGATGCTGTCCTTGAGTCCGGCCCGCAGCAGCAGCGCAAGGATCAGGCGGCTGTCTTTGCCGCCGCTCAGCGGCAGCGTAATGCCCAGGCTGCCGTGAAAGAGGTGTATCCGTTTCAGGGCAAGCGCCCGTCGGCCGCAGTGCTCCTCAAAAGTCCGTGCAAGACTCTCTCCCGAAAGGTTTCGCGCGTCCCGCACTCCCAGTTGCTCGAAGCGCATCGGCGCCACCGTCAGCCCCTTGTCCGCGGAGGCGACCGCCAGGTCCCCCGGCATGAGTTTCCTTACGGCGGCAAAGCAGGTTTCACCGCGCTGCAGGAAGCCCTGGTAGCACAGCCACTGGGTCGCCTTCGGGTTCAACTCCCGGCTCACGCCAGGCAGCAGCAGCAGCAGCGGAAGACGATTACTGAAACCGGTGAATTCGGGCGTGTCAACGCAGTAGACCGCGTGGCTGCCGCCGGGATTGGAGTACACGGCAAGCCGATCTGCGGCCGCATGGACCACCGAGAACTCACCTTCCACAAGACGCATGTTCTTCCCGGCGGCATCAATCAGCGATTGCCAGTATCCCTCCGCATTGTCAAGGTCGCCGCCCGTGTCGGGGAAACCGTCGAAGGAAACCGCCTCCTGCCCCCTTTGAAAAAGATAGCCTCTCGTCAGCACCAGGCCGGGCCAATAGGAGAAGCTGTGAAGTTGTGTTCGACCGGAGCGGGAGCGCCAATGTTCGATACGATCCGGCGGCCGTAACAAGTACGGCGTGAATACTTCCGGAGGAATGGACAGACTTTCTTCCTTCTTGGAACAAAAGGCCAAATACACGTTCATGAAGTTCTCCAGTCAGCCCTGGGTTGTCCAGCAACGGGCACTGAGGCGACTTGGGTTGTCGCAGTCACACGGTTGCCACACGGGTTTGACGCGGGTTCACTTGGTCAACAGGAACAAATGAGCCCGTCCGGTGACGCCATCAAAGGGGGAGGTTCGCAGAAGCGATATGGCCTCCTCCACCCGTCCTTCTCCTGCCATATGGTAGGCGCGCATCTCGATATCATTGAATGTCTTGAGATAGCGGACCTCCTTCCAGGAGGCCTCCAAGACTGTATCATGAGCCTGAACTTCGCTGTATCCGTGGCGGGCATGGCCATGTTTTCGATCATTCTCATCGAGCGGCGCGTTGATATCGCCGCCCGGCAAATGGACCAGTGCAATGCCGGCCTGCCGGAGCAGGTCATAGATGCCCCGGATCGCAGCGCGGTCATCGGGGATGTGTTCCAGAACGTCAAACGCCACTACCACGTCATAGATGTCGTGCATTTTGCGGGGCGGATTGGTGATGTCGAGCTTGATGGTGGAAGCATTTCGCGGATGCAGGTCCGCCTTGGTCACCTGAAGTCCCTTGGCGGATAGGAGATTTGCCTCGGCATCGTCCACTACGCCCACCACCAGGCAGGCTCCGGGGCCGAAAGGCGCGTTCAAATCGAGGTACGTGCGCCGGACAAGCGGCCCCAGGAGCATGGGGCGCCCCGGAGGAATGTCTGGCATTTCAATGTGAACGCCGTCCAACGGCGCGGTCTGTGGAGGTGTCTTCTCGCCGAAGGCGAGCCGGCGTTTCTCTTCGAAGGTCCGGACCGGCGCGGGCAAATAGTCGCAGCCGAGGTCGGGCAAATGGGCGGGATCCTCGAGAAGGGCGCGCAACTGTGCGCGCAGCGCTTCGGGTTGCCAGTTCCACAGCCAGAGACCGCGATCACGCCGCACGTTTTCCGCCATTTGGTCCATGCGGTTCGGGTGCGCGGCCAGGTCGGCAATCAGCCCCGCCAGCACGGTCTCGTTGACCCTCATTTCAGGCAGGCAGTTGATCGTTTGGCACGGTTCGGCGGGGCACACCACCCCGTGCTCGCCGGGGATGATCCACTGCTTCATCATGTACCCGTCGCTGATCAGCACCGGCAGCCCGCAGGCCAGCGCCTCGACAACGGGCAGTCCCAATCCCTCGCGCTTGGAGGGCCACAGCAGCATGTCCGCATCCGCGTAGGCTTCAAAGATGTCTTCCACGGTGCCTTCGTGCAGTTCAATGGTCGGGTCCTGCCGGAGTATGCGTTCACAGTCATGGCCGTACCTGTCCGGAGACGCCTGCGTGTACAGGGCCAGCACGGCGTTCTTCGGGGCGGCCCGGTGCCAGGAGCGAATCAGCAGGTCCGTGTTCTTGCGGTTGTTCAACCCGCCCCATCCCGCCACATGCACGAAGCGAAGCGGACTGCTGTCGCCGCGAACCCTGTCCTTGACGGCGGGCAGGGCGGATTCCGGAATGCCCCACGGCACGGTGACGGAAGGTATACCCCGGTGTTTTGCGCGGAATACGCGCGCCCCTTCAAACGTGGCGTGCAGGAATCCGTCAAAACACCCGTAACGATCGAGCGACTCGCGACGCATTACATCCAGATGCTCGCAGGCGATAACGCGCACGCCAGCCCGGCGCAGCGCGTCCACCCGCTTCCAATCGTTGGGATGCACCTCGAAGAAGATGACCGCGTCCAGCCGGTTGTGTCTTGCCCAGTCCAATACTTCTTCCGGTGATGGGTCGTCGCCGCCATTAACCACGCGCGGATGATGCACCGGTGTTCCATTGAAGAATCTTGCCGCTTCCCACCGGGCGAGAACATGGGTGTGGAGATGTTCCGATTCCAGGGCGTCGGCCACCTGCTTGGCCACAAACGTCACGCCGCGGACATGCCAGATGGAAACGATGCCGATGTTGAGTGTGCGCGCCGCAGCCGTTGCCGGCGGCTTGACCGCGTCTTGTGTGAACGCCTTGATTTCCGCCACATAGCTTGCGGTCGGGCCGTCCGGATCGTTGCCCCGCTTGACGTGCCGCACCACGGTGTAGCCGTCCATGGCGTAATAGTCGACATCGTCGGGCCGGACCTTCTCTCCCCAGCGCTCGACAAAGAGCTGCCGGTTGTGCTGTATGTTCTTGGCCCGCCCCGGAGTCTTGCTTTCCAGATGATACACCGTGGATTCGGGGGTGTAGAGCATGCGCTTGTTCAGGTCGCGCCGCATTTTGAAGCAGAGGTCCAAGTCCTCGCAGCCGTTGATGTAGAGCGGGTCCAGACCGCCCAGCGCAATGTAGTCGGCGGCGCGCATGGCCGCGCAGGCCGCCGTCAGCGCCTGAAACTCGCGCGCCCTGTTCACGCAGGGCGCATCGCCGGGGAATCCGCGGTAGATATGGTAGGGAATCTTGCCGTTGGGCGGGAACGCAAGTCCGGCGGCCTGCACCGTGCCGTCCTCATACAGGAGTTTCGGGCCAGTCATCCCGATCTCAGGACGGGACGCAAGCGGGCCTATCAGCGGGTCCAGCCAGCCCAGGGTCACGCGGGTGTCGTTGTTCAGCAGCACGATGTGCTCGCCGGTCGAGGCGGCCACGCCCAGGTTGTTGCCCAGCGAGAACATGTAGTTCTCGAAATTGCGCACCAGCCGCACCCGTTCGGACTCGGCGGCCAGTTCGTCGAGCGCGGCGGCGGTTTCGCTGTCGCCGCCGTTGTCCACCAGCACAATCTCATAGTCCCGGTGCAGCGTGTTCTTCCGTATCGAGCGCACGCAGTCCCGGGTGAGTTCAGGAAGGTTATACGCCGGGATGATGATGGATACACGGCCGGGCACGCGGCGCGGCGTCTCTTCGGCGAGCCGGGTCCAGTTGACCAGATGCTTGTTGAGCACCTTGAACTTGAATGCGTAGGGCTCTTCCAGCGTGATCTGATGCAGCCGTTTGTGCCGGAAGTAGTCACACAGCACTGCGGGAATCTCGATTGGTTCCCAGCGTTCCACATAGCGCAGGATCAGATCCCAGTCCACCCAGCGCCGCAACTCCCGGTCGAATCCGCCCAGCTCCTCAAAGAGCTCGCGGCGGTGCGCAAAGATGTTGATGTCTATGTAATTGTTTCTGAGCAGGACGTCCAGGTTGAAGCGGTGCGCCCGCCAGCCCGCAGCCTCCCCCTCGTCTTCATCCATGACGCGCATGGCCGCGTAGCCGCACCGCGGCCCCGTATCGCCCAGCGCATGGACCATGAAGAGCAGGTAATCCGGGTGCCAGCAGTTGTCGGAGTCCAGATACGCGATGATGCCGCCTTTGGCCGCGCGCAGTCCCTCGTCGCGCGCGGCGGACACGCCCGCGTGCTCGATGCGCAGGCAGCGGATGTTGCCGCGGCCGCCGCGCACCGCCTCCACGGCCTCCGCAGTGCCGTCCGTGCTCCCGTCGTCCACCACCAGCAGTTCCCAGTTGGGATAGGACTGCCGCAGGACGCTTTCCACCGCGCGGCCGATGGTGGAGGCCCGGTTCCACGCGGGCATGACGATGCTGACGAGCGTGTTTGCGGGCCGTGCCGCCAGTTCCCCGCGCAGCCGCGCCAGCGTGGCCTCCTTGAGCAGGACCATGTCGCGGCCGTTGGCGGCGGTGCGGGGCGCGGTCAGGATGGTTTTGAACGGACGGGGGTCTTCGTCAAAGTCGGGCCGGCTGTAGGTGTCGGCACGCGGTCCTTCCGGGCGGTCAGCGTTCTTTTTTTTTTGAGCCCGGGAGCCGGAGCCCCAGGCCGAACAGCCCCAGCAGTTTCAGGCCGGGCTCGCGGAAACGCAGCAACCGCCGCACAGCGGGATGATTCTTGAATCCCTCAAGGTCACGCCGCAGATGATTCAGCCGGCCTGCCGTCTCGTCGGCCAGTTTCTCCTGGCCGCGTTCAATGCTTTCCAGGCGGCGCTCAATGCCGCCGAGCAATTCCGGCGGCGGCGAGGCCGGCAGGCTTCCGCGTCCGCCGACCAGGTCCTTGATGCGCGCCTCGAGCAGTTGAATGTGCTGCGCCTTGACCTGCTGGTCCAGGCGGACTTCCTTGAGCTTGGCCAGCAGGAACCGCAGGTGGCCGTCGCACATGAACATGCCGTACTTTGGCGGGGCGGCCGCGGCCTCGTCATCGGAGCAGGCGGCGACCCAATACTTCGGCCGGCACTGCGTGGCGGAGCGCCATTCGTGCAGCGTCCGGGCTTCCAGGCATTCAAACCCGATATCGGAAATGACCTGTATGGACTGACCCACGATATTGACGTGCTTGAAGAAACCTTCCAGGCAGGCGCGGAAGTCGGCCTTCGTGTATTCGACGACATGGAAGGGATTTTCCGAATCGGCCTCAAAGGAGTAGTTGACGTCCGGGGTGGACACCAGCAGCAGTCCGCCCGGCTTCAGCAGTTGCTTGACGGCGCGCAGCAGGCGCGCCGGTTCATGGACATGCTCGATGACTTCAAAGCAGACGGCCGCGTCGAAGGGTTCGGGGCAGACGGCCTGCACGCGTGCGGCAAAGTCATCGGCGCAGATGTCGGCTTGAACAAAGCGGACGTTGGGCCGCGCGTAGGCGTTTTCGGCGTACCGGACGGCCTCTTCGGAAATATCGGCGCCCAGCACGAAGCCGGCCTTGTCGGCGAGCATGCCCGCGCCGAAGCCCGCACCGGAACCCACGTCGAGCACACGCTGTCCCGAAACCCGTTCGGCGGCCATCGCGTAGCGGGAGCGGTGCTCCAGCTCCGTCAGTTCATGGCCCTTGCGACCCGGTATGCATCTTTCTCCGGTGTAATCCATGTACTCCGTTCCGGTTTCACTTGGCGGAACAGCGCCCGCCTTCCGCCGGACGATTATAACCGCCACCCGCCGGTGTGTTCACGGGTCCTGTTTTGACAGACCCGCTTCCGGTCAGTGTAAACCAAACCGGGCACCCGAGCAAGGAGCATGCACGGGCCGGAACACTCCCCGGAACGCGACGGCAACGGGCCTCGTTTCCGCGCCGCGCCGCGCGTCGTGGGGGAGCCGCCGCGTATCACCCTTCTTCTGGAGGGACTGAACGTCTCCGGCGGGATGCTGCCGTCCGTCATTCAACTGACCGAAGGGCTCTGCGCGCACCGGAACGGGCCTGGCCGGGGCTTTCGTCGCAGGGGACGGAGTCTCCGATGCCGGAATGCGCGCCCAATAGGGGAAACATTTCCGTGAACTTCTCGAATATTCGCGGGGATATACATGAAAACCGCATTGCTTTTTACAAAAACGATGCGGATTTCGCTGATATTCACAAAAATATCACTGAAAGACATGCGGTTTTTCTTAATATCAATGAAGATATTCAGAAGAATGGCCTAATTATCATCAAGAATTGAGTGATTCTTAACGATAATTCCGCAACTTTTGATAAGAGTTAAGCGATTATTTACGAAAGTCACACCATTTTCGGCGATGTTCAGGGCCATCTGCCCAAGAGGAAATGCGCTTTTTGCTGGGGAAAGCGGCCTATTTTGCCGCAGGGTCTGCGGCGGGACGGGCGACCGTCAGAACGGTGCGCTCCGCTTCGCTGCGAGCACTCTGTGGTTATTGGGGCGGGACAAGCGGCAGGGCGAGCCAGGCCAGTCCGACATCGCGCTTCATGTGGCTGGTGCTGTCGCCGCCGGGGGCATCGTACAAAACCGCCAGGCGGTCCCCCCGTTTGACGACCGACGGCAGGCCGATGCATTTGCGGCTCCAGGTGCAGTTGGATCCGTCGAGCACCACGGCCTTGTGCCTCGCATCCCAGGCGTTGAGGTCTTTCGTCCAATAGACCCACACCGAATCCGTGTATTCGCCCTTGTCGAGGCCGATGTGGTTGGTGAAAAGGAACCAGGTTTGGTTTGCCGGCTCGAAATAGAGGGAGCTGTTTTCGATTTGCTCGGCCGGGGACACGATGGGCTGCGGGGCGATTTGCCAGGGGCCGTTCAAATCCTTGGTGCGCGCGATGCTGATCGTGCGGTGCGTGCCCTGCTTGTCCTCCGACGCGGCGCTGAAGAACATCAGGTATTCATCGCCCTGTTTGAGGATGTGGCCTGGACTGGCTGTCACATCGTAGTAGGTCTTGGGCGTGCAGCGGAACGGCACCACTCCGGGCTGTTTGACCCAAGGCCCGGTCGGCGCATCGCTCTTCGCCTTCATGGTGAGATAGGGGAACGCGGGGATCAGGTCCGGCGCGGGCGAGGTGTGCGGCGTGCCGAGGTAAAACATGTGCCAGGTCTTGCCGTCGAAATGGGTGACGCCGTAGGAGGCCGACGCGGAGTCTTCATCCGTCGGTTTGCCGCAGTCGAGCACCGGCCCCTTCTTCTCCCAATGCTTCAAGTCTTTGCTCACCGCCAGACACGCCAGCCAGCCCTTCGGCCCGGCCCCGTCATAATGCATGTAATAGGTGCCGTCCGCCTCAAAGACCCAGATGTCCCGCGCACCGAGATAGTCGCACTGTCCCGGCCCGTCGTCGTGCTTCATCACCACGCCCTCATCCACGGCATTCAGCCGGAATTGCGCGGAGGGGCGGCCGTCGGAATAGGTGACGACGTTTGTTGCCGGCACGACGGCGGAGCCGTTCGTTTCGGCGGCAGCGCAGAGAACGGACGTTGCGGCCAGCACGGCCAGTATCAACGCAGTGTGTTTCAGCATGGCGTTTATCCTTATCCGTCAGTTGAACCACGAAGCCACGAAGGCCACGAAGAAAGAAGCATACAGGAAGACAGAGCGGGTTAACATGGATGGACAGGATGGACAGGATGGACAGGATAAGACAGGAATGAATGCTCCCCGGTTTCTCATCCTGCTCATCCTGTACATCCATGTTGACAATGCCGTCTTTTCAAGACATTCGAGGACCAACTCAAGCGCCGCCCAGTTCGGCGACGATGTGCTTCGCCACGCGGCTGGAATACTGCGGTTCTCTTGCTTCGAGCCCTTTGACGTTTTGCGCGGCGATGGCCTGCACCTTCGGGAGCAGCGGCCGCGCGATTGGACCCATGTCGTCGAGGACGGTGAGCGCGCGCAGGCGCACCCAGGGACTGTCCCCGTCTATTGCGGCTTCGAGGACAGGGAGCAGCCCGTCCTGTTCGCCCAGCAGGTGGAGCGTCTGGACGGCGGCCACGCGCACATCGCCGGAGGGGTCCTCCAATCGCGCGCGCAGCGTCGTCCGCACTTCGGGCGTGACCGCGTTAGCCACGGCCAGCCCCGCAACCGCCCAAAAGCGCACCGCGCTGTCCGCATCGGCGCAGCGTTCGAGGAGCGCCGCGGTGTGGTCCTTCGCGTTGCGCTCCAAGTCGGCGGTCTCCAGGATGCGCGCGAGCGGATAGGCCGCCCCGTCTTTCCCGAAGGTGCGGGGCGGACGGTTTCCCCGGCGCGCATCCATCTCGCCCTCGGGGCACAGCCCCAGGTCGCCCGTCTCGATCATCCATGCGTGCAGCGCGCGGCGCATCCCGGCGATGCGTTCCGCATGCTCCGGCGCGTCCGCCAGATTCTTCACCTCCCAGGGGTCCGCTTCGGTGTCGTAAAACTCCTCGACGGGCTTGCGCGGCGCCAGGAACGCGGATTGCACCGCGTTCAGGCGGCCTTCCTTCGCCAGCCGGTCCCACACCTTCATGGTCGGCATCTCGTACATGTACTCATTGTGCTGCGCCTGCGAGACCTGCGGCATGAAGTTGCGGATGTACTTGTAGCGCTCGTCGCGAATGGCGCGCGTGCAGTCGTAGCGCTCGTCCATGCGGTCCCGCGCGGCACAGATGTGGGTGCGCCGTGCGGATGCCTGCGCGCCGAGGAAGGCCCGGCCCTGCATCGCCTCCGGCGCGGGCACGCCGGCCAGGCTGAGCACGGTGGGGCCGAAGTCCACAAAGCTGACCAGCCGCTTTTCGACGCTGCCCGGTGCGCCCGGCGCAAGCTGCCGCCAGCGTTCGGGCACGCGCAGGAGCAGCGGGACGCGCAAGCCGGTGTCATAGAGCCAGCGCTTGCTGCGGGGCATGCCCGCGCCGTGGTCACCGTAGAAGAAGACGATGGTGTTGTCCGCCAGTCCGTCCACGGCGAGTTCCTCCAGCACCCGGCGCACCTCGCAATCCATCTGCGTGATGTTGTCCGCGCAGCGCGCCCAGTCCTGCCGCACCTCGGGCGTGTCGGGATGGTACGGGGGCAGTGGTGCCTTGGCCGGGTCATGGCGCTGGGCCGCCGTGACGTCGCGCGTGTCCCGGAAGAACGTCTCGTCGGGCACGCGGATGCGGCTTTCGTGCGTGATGAGAAAGTTGATGACGCTGAAGAACGGCTGCCCCGGCTGACGGTGCCGCCAGTGCGCATCCTCGCCGCACTCGTCCCAGGTGTTGCCGTAGTCCGTGAAGTTGTAGTCGGTCTTGCTGTGGTTCGTGCAGAAATATCCCGCCTCGCGCAGATATTCGGGAAAGCACCGCACTTCCGGAGGACGCTGAATCGAGCAGCGCATGTTGTGGCTGCCGAGCGCCGTGGGATACATGCCGGTGATGAGACCGGAGCGTGCGGGCGCGCACACCGGCGCATGGGAAAACGCATTGGCGTAGCGGACGCCCTCCGCCGCAAACGCATCCAGATTCGGTGTGCGGGCGTACGCGTCGCCATAACAGCCCAGGTGGGGGCTGGTGTCCTCGCAGGTAATCCACAGGATGTTCGGGCGCGCCGCGCGCGCCTCCTGCGCCGCCGCATTCCAGCCCAACGCCGCGGCACCCGCGCCCAGGCCCGCCAAGAATTGCCGTCGGTTCATGTTCAAGATCTCCTGTCTGGAAGCTATCCCAAAACCCATCCTGTAAACAAAGGTCTTCATTCAAGACCTGCTTGGTCCGTCATCCCCGCGAAAGCGGGGACCCAGAGTTCCCGCGCAGAACCATGGATTCCCGCTTTCGCGGGAATGACGGTGATGCGATTCAGTCCTGCAGGTCTCGGATGTTTTGCGATGGATTGGAGGTCCTGGGATAGCCTCTACTGTCCCTGTCCGGCTACCGTCATGATGCTGACCGGACCCAGCAAACCCGACTCCTGCAACGGCGAATCGGGCTTGAACGGTTCGAGCGTGCTCCAGGTCAGCCGTTCCTTCTTCGGCAACGCACTGTCGCCGATGAGGCGGTTGACCCAAAGGTTGGCGACCGTGATCTCCAACTGGTTGTCTTTCTCGTTCAAGAGGCCGTTCGGGATTTCCACGCGCCACGGGTCGCACCAGACCACGCCCAACTCGATGCCGTTGAGCTTCACCGACGCCATGTTCTTTACCTTGCCCAGCGAAAGGAAGCAGCGTGCCTTGACGACGTTCGCGGGAGCGTCGAAGCGCGTACGGTAAACCGCCTTGCCGGAGTAATACTTGATTCCCGGTTCGGAACGCTTGCTCCAATCCTCCAGGGTGTCGAAGACGACCTTCTCCGGTCCGCCCCACTTGGGGTCAAAGGAGACTTCCCAGGGGGGATCGAGCATAACGGCCGTCTTCAACGCCAGAGCATTCGTCCCGGCGGGTCCGGCTTCCTGCACCGGTTTGCGGAACACGACAAAGCCGCTTTCGTATGCTTCCAGGCTCAGGGGAACCAGGGTACAGTCGCCTTCTTCGTAGAAATTCGGCAGGTTGCGGCGGGTGCCGTCCACGGGATTCCACCATTCGGGCTGTTTGCCCAGCAGACGGAAACCGCAGTCCGCATTCATCGGCTTGTCGACGCAGTTGGCCACGAAGTAGAGGTCGGCATCGCCATCCCGCCGGTGAATGTAGCGAACCGAACCGTCCGTACCGAAATCGGAAAACACGCCCAGCGAAGCAAGTGCCCGTTCGGTCGTGCCGTAGTCCGGGTAGATCTCGCGCTGCCAGACCGCCAGCCCTTTCAAGTGCCATGGCGCCATGTCAAAGGGGCCCAGTTCCATGGCAGCTGTCTGTTCGCCGCTTTTGCCTGGGGAACTGGTCCACTGGTGGTCCGTGTTGACCGTCTGCGTTTTGCCATCGCAGAATTGGACCTTCAAGGCCCCGACCAGGCCGGCCGGATTGGGTTTGTTGTCGCCGTTGTCGGCGACCACGGTCAGCACATTGCCGCCCCGTTTCAGCAAGGCCCGCACGTCCATGTTCGTGACAACGTTGAAGTTGTTGCCCGTGCCCGCCGCCTGTCCGTTCACGAACAGTTCAAAGCTGTTGTCGGCTGTCATGCCAAACTGTGCCGACAGGACCTCGCAATTGTCTTCCCTAATGAACTCACGACGGAAATAGCGCTTGCCCGGTGGTGCGGAGACAGCAGGATTGCCCTCGGCCGACCATATCCATTTGGCGTCCGACAGCGGGTTGGCCAGCGCCGGCGCGGAGGCTCCCGCGTCCAGGATAACCGTGCCCTTGCCGACGTTGCGATGGGGTGGGCTCTTCGCGGAATCTCCGGAAGCCGGCGGAGACGCCGGCGCTCCCAGTCCCCAGAGTTTCTCGGCCAACTGCCGCACTTGTTCGTCGCAGTTCGGATAGTCCTGCAGACTCGGAGACTTGCGGGGCGGTGCGCCCATGACGGTTGCGCCGTCCTCCACCAGTGTTGCTATCTTCTCCAGGAGGCGCGGGGTCATCGTGTCGAAACGCGGCAGGACGAGCAGGCGATAGCTCATGCCATCGGGGAAGACGATACGGCCGTCCTTCACCGAGGCCCGCTCGATAAGCGCGTCGGGCGCGCAGCCGTCGAAGTTATAGCCGCGCCGGTCCGGCAGCACGCCCTGTGTGGCCGAACTGGGCGGACGGAAGACGTTGGGTGCGCCTTCGGGCGCGAGATAGAGGATATCGGCGACGAAGAGACCGCGGCGGAGCATCGCCTGGCAGCGGGCGAGATAGCGGTGGTAGGCGGGCACCATGTCCCACCAGGTCTGCGTGCGTTCCCAATGCACGCCGTAGGGGCCCATGGTCATGCCGGGGAAACGGTCCAGCCAGGGTTGCGCCTGGTAACGGTGGAAGACGAAGCGGTTGATGCCGTTGCACAGCGCCCAGTCGCCCTGCGCCTTCATGGAGCCGGGATACTGCCGCCAGTCCTCGCCGGGCGCGGCGGTGAATGCCTCGGCCCCGACGATGGGCGTGCCCATGGTATGCGCGATGGAGGTGGCTTCGAAGCAACTGAACTCGGTGGAGAATCCAAAACCTTTCGACCAGAACTCGCACATGGGCGTGTCGGCGGTGCCGCCCAATACCAGGTCGGAGGTGGGGTTCAGGTCATAGGGCTCGACGGAAAGCCCAAGCCCATGTTTCCTTCCCAGTTCCTTGAAACGCAGCAGGTGGTTCTCGACCACCAACTCCTGCGCCGTTTGGCGCAAATCCCACAGGAAGCGTTCCGAAACTTCCGCGCTGTCCACCACGCGGCCGGTCAGCGCAGGCAGGAACCGTTTGGGGTCATAGCCCCGGCGCTTGGTGAACTCTTCGCGGAATTTCTCCGACCAGTTCTGCGAGCTCATCTCCCAACTGTCAAAGTGAAGCGTGGTCAGGCCCCGTCCGGGGCGCTTCGGGTCACCGGTCTTCTTCAGCAGGGTTTCGATGAACGC
Organism: uncultured bacterium; assembly: GCA_937923585.1. Taxonomy (GTDB): domain Bacteria; phylum Hydrogenedentota; class Hydrogenedentia; order Hydrogenedentales; family CAITNO01; genus CAITNO01. The sequence continues at coordinate 2,353 of CALDSM010000587.1, read as the reverse complement.
CTCGAAGTGTGCGTCTATGGCGGCCGTGTCAAACTTGTCCGATTCCAGGCCCAGCCCGGGGTCCGGCGCGGGCCGCGATGTCTGTCCCGTGATGGTGCGGCCAAAACGCATGATCGTCCAACCCCCCGCGGGCACGTCCCAAACCAGCCGCCCGTCCGGCGTGAGTTTGTCTGTCAGGTCAATGATCTTGTCCGACGCGATACATTGTTCCGCTGCCACTGCGGCCGGATCGGACGGTGCCGTCAGGAACGGTTTCACGCCGGGCATGGACGAAAAGGGTGCGCGGAAGTACAGTGCCTTTTCATCGGCGTCAGCGATGCGCGCATCGCCCGCGGGCGTGGGGAAGGCCAGCACGATCACATCCCTGTAGAACTCCTTCCAGACTTTGTGCAGTTCCGGTGTCAGCGTGTTCTCGCCGAAAAACGGCACACGCGGTTTCGGCTGCGGCAGCACGGCATCGAACTTCGCCGGTCCCGTCGCGGCGGTCTCGCTCGCGACCAGATGCTGCATGGAAAGTTCCGGCTTCACCCACGGTCCGCCGGTGCCGCACCATCCCGGTCCCGCCGCCATGGTCAGTTCAATCCCGAGGCGGTCCGCCTCGGAGAACGCATGCCCGAGCAGTTCCTGCCACTCCGGGCTCATGAACTTCACCGGCCCGCGCTTTATGCCCACGCCCACTTCCATGTAGATGGCGCCGCCGATGCCCGCCTGCCTCATCGCCTCCAGGTCGGCCGTGATGCCCTCGCGCGTGAGGTTGCCGTCCATGAACATCCAGTAGACCCACGGCCGGGCGCTTTCCGGCGGCGCGGCGAATTCCGCCGCCATGGAATCCGGCGTCTCGGCGTGCAGCAGCGGGCTGGCCAGGACCGCACAGAACACCATGCACAGGTGGACCGGGTGCGGCACGAATGCAGCAAAAGGGTTTCTCATGAGTGACACCTCTTTCTCATAGACATCTGCATTCCATTTGGTTCGTGAAACAAACCTTTTGGGGTGCCCGGCTTGCCGCTGGAATTTGCTTCCAAGCCGTGACAGTTGATTGTCCAGTTTCAGCCGTTCGGGATCAATCAGTCAGCGATGATCGCGCTTTGTTGGTGTTGGGAGTAGACCTCCGCAATGTTCTTGGGAAAAATATCGGACCTTCCGTTCTTGCATCCCCTTACGGTTCCGGGACAGAGCCGGCAAAGAGCGGAATTCCTAACAATTCCCGCATTGAGAAAGTTTAGTAAAGGGTATTCCCTTTTTGGGACAAAGGTGCTAGAATATCCCTTTGGTGATATGCCCCCGGGCTGTACTCTTGCAGATCCATCATCTGCAACCGATACAGGGGCATACGGGCAAGGTGATTGCGCTCCCAGGCGGCACCGTTGTGGATTCACCGTCTGCAACGGTTATGGGGAGCCACAAAGCATTTGAGGTAGGGAGTTCTTTCAATGCGTTCACAACAACTGTTTGTGGCTGCGGGGGCCAGGCATGCACTGCACACACCACTGTCTCTGCTGGCAGTGGTTCTGTTTACAGCGCTGTCCTGCGTTTCCGCCCATGCCCAGGCCATCTACGAAAGCAGTGGAGAACTGGGCGACTGGACCGTTTCATCCGGCACGCTGGGCATAGACACCACCGCGTTGACCATGACGTGGGGTGCCCAACAAAAACGCGGTGCAGAGATTGACGGAGTGGCAGTCTTTCGCTTTGCGAACCTTGAGGTCAAAGCGGAGGTGGCTGTCAATGTCACCGGCACGCGTCCGCTTTCCATCACCGCGTCCGGCAACATCACATGGCTGCCCAATCTGGTCGTGGCGCCGGGCACGCCGGGCGGCGGTGCGGGCGGTGCGGGAGGCGGCGGCGGTGCGGGTGGTGCGGGTGGCGCCGGCGGTTCGGGCGGTGCCGGCGGCAACGGCGGCGACGGCGGTAATGGCGGAGCCCCGGGGCCGTTGGCCGGGGTCTCGGGACGACCAGGCTCTCCGGGAATCAAAGGGCATGATTCTTTTGCGGGTTCGACGGGACTGGCTCCGACGACCGTGGCATCTGTCGGGTCAGCGGGCTTTCTCGGATACGGGTCAGCGGGAGCGGCTGGTTCGGGAGGTTCTGTCGGCGCCAATGGCACCGGCGGCGCGGGTGGTGTCTTGGCAACAGCAAGCGCTTCTGTGGGCGGCGGCGGCAACGGCGGTGCCGGAACGGACGTCTTTAGCGGCAGCGCATCCCCCGGCGGCAACGGATACACCGGGTCCGACGGCGTTGTCGGCAACACCGGCGGTATCGGCGGTACTGGCGGCACCGGCGGACAGGGCAACGCGGCACAGTTCACCGCGCCGGCCAATGACCTTACCCTTGCGGCCGGGAACGGCGGCGG
>CALDSM010000586.1 GCA_937923585.1 uncultured bacterium | reverse complement strand
GTGACTGGAGTTCAGACGTGTGCTCTTCCGATCTGGGCGCGGGCGCAGCTTCCGGCATTGCGGGCTGTGCCTGTTCGGGCTGGGGATAGGCTTCGCCGGGACCGGGCTGCATTTCTTCGAGGCCGGGCTGCGCCTCTTCAGGGGCGGGCATGGGTTCTTCGGGCTCGTCTATGCGGCGAAGGACAATGGTTTCCTCGGGATAGACTGCGCCCGACTCGCCCGCCGTGGGCTGGGATTGCGCAGTGACATAGCCTTCCTTTGTGACCGTAAAATGCGCCTCAATGCCGGGCGCGAACCCGTCCCAGGAATAGCGGCCCTGCGCGTCGGTCCTGGTCACGGGGAACACGGTTCCCTGGCCCGCGGAAACCGTGGCTCCCTGCACCGGAATCCCTTCGGTGTCCACCACATGAATGGACAGGGTAAAGGGGTCGGGGACCCGGATGTCCAGGGTACGTGTGGTGCCTGCCACCCAGGGAACGGACACCCTGGGCTCCTGGCCGGTGTCCGCCGTATTGCTGGAATGACGACCCCACAGTTCGTAGGTGCCGGGCACGGTGAGTTTCAACTCAAAGGCGCCGCCCTTGCGGAGATCGCCGGGGACCACGGACATCTCGTGCGTGCGGGTGTTTTCATAGGCGACCATGCCGTCCACCGGCCTGCCCGAGTGCATCGCCAGCAGGCGGCCGCGGATGGTCATGACTTCGGAGGATGACGGGAGCGTGCAGTCGAAGGTTTTGTGTTCGCCCGGTTCGACGGGGCCGGCGTCCTGGCTGAACAGCTTCACGCCGATCATGCCGTCGCCTTCGGGCATCTTGTTAACACCGAACAGCAGATCCGGGACAGCGGGCAGGTCAGTGAAGGCGTAGCCTCCGTCGGGTCCGGTGGTGGTGTGGCGGTCGTAGGCGGTGCCGATTTCGGCGGCGTTCCATGACTTGGTTTGTTTGGCGTAGTTGGGCGTGCCGCCGTCGGGCGCATAGCGCGCCCGGAGAGAGAGGTCCACGCCCGCGGCGGGTGTGCCGTCGGGATAAACCACCCTTCCGGAGAGGCTGGCGGGCGCGGTCATCTTGAGATCAACCGTTTTGGAATCACCGACGGTCACGGCGGGGAAGAAACCCTCCGGCTGTCCCTGGGGGACCACGAGCAGCGAGGCTATGCCCTCGCCCCTGAATCCCATGGTGAAGAGGCCCTCCTCATTGGTGGAGGCGATATGATAGTTGGTGGACCCGCCGCCGGACACGGAAAGGGCCGATTTGCAGACCACGGCCGCCGCCGGGATGGGCGCGCCCGACATATCCAGCACCCGGGCGTTGAGGGTGACGCCTTCGGGAAGAGTGAAATTGACGTCCGGTTGGTCCGTGCCGGGCTTTGCGTCCACGCGCCGCCCGTCGGTCTGGTAGCCGCCCGCGCTGACACTTACGTCCACGAACTCATGGCCGCCCAGTTCTATGCCGGAAACGGCGTACTGCCCGGAGGCGTCCGTTTCTCCTTGCCAGACGCGCATCGAGCGGGTGTCAATGCTGTCCCACGCCGCGGCGCAGATGCGCGCCCCTGCGATACCCTGTCCTTTGCCGTCGGTGATGGCGCCGGAAATGTTGAAGGGGTTGGACGGTTTGCCGGACTGCGGGGTCTTGCCGGCGTTGGGCATCCGAGCCACGGTCAGCCCCTGCTTCGCCGCTTCCGCCCCGACAGCGGCGTCGCCTCCCCTGCCCGGGACAGGTGCCGCCTGTTCGGCGGTGTCGGGGGCGGCCTTGCGGTCTCTCGCGACATAGCGCTTCGTGGCGGTCTGTGTGTCGTCGGGGTTTACCGCGGGCTTCTTGGACGGCTGCAACATGAAGCCCGCCGTCGCCGCGGCCGCAACGGCAACCACGGCCACCAGCGCGGCCACCTTCCACACCGACAGCGCGCCGCCCGCCTTTGCGACCGGGACCGCGGGACCAGCGTCGCTGATATGCGGTGGCCCGCCTGCCAGGGCCAGTTTGCCCAAGTCCACGGCCAGGGAGGCGGGCGCGGTTCCCGTCAACTGGAACCCCAGGACGTTGGCCAGCAGGTGGGGTTCGATCTCGACGCCGCGCTTTTGCAGCGTCTTGCGGATTTCCTCAATGCCCTTGTCAATCCGGTAGCGGATGGTGGCTTCGGCCACGCTGTGCGCCTCGCCGAGTTCGTCGAGCGTGCGGCGCTCCAGGAACCGGCCGACAATCACCATGCGCAGCGGGCCGGGAAGCGCCTCGATGGCCTCATCCACGAAGGCCAGCAACTCCTCCGTTTCCGGCGCGTACAGGATGTCATCCTCTTCCTGTCCGTAGTCGGCCTCGCGCTGGGCGCGGCGGGCGGCGCTTCTGAGGCGGTCGAGGGAACGGCGCACGGCGACCATGTGCAGCCAGGGACCAAAGGCCAGCGACGGGTCAATGCTGGCCCGCATCAGTTCGACGAAGCAGTCCTGGGCGGCGTCCTGGGCATCCTCAGCCCCGCGCAGCACGCGGCGGCACGTGGCATAGACCATGCCCGAATAGCGCGACACGATCTCGGCAAAAGCCTCCGCGTCGCCCCGTTGCCGCCAGCGCTCAAACAGCAGGGAGTCACTCACAGTCATGAGAGCCGTCCTTTCCGTTCACGGTTGATTCTACACAAATATCGGCACCGACCGCGAAAAGCGCAAAACAAGGGTCCCGGCCCTGGGAAGACGGGAATGGGAGGATGCGCAGGGAGGACGGTGCGCTCCGCTTCGCTGCGAGCACCCTACCGCGTGAATTCCCGAATGCGGGGATGTGCTGGAAGCCATTGCCGTCAGGGGGCTTCGAAGGGTGCCCGGGGGGCTTTTTCGATATTCAGAGGTATTGTATGCGATAATTCTTCGCAATTCAGGCGTTCGCCACCGGGCACACTGCGGGCAATCCGCAAGATGCAAAGGGAGGCTTTCCCCCAGAAAGCATCTCCCAGCCCGGTGTCGCCAAGGCCTTGTTTGAGGTTGTGCGGCCTTGCGTTGACCTGAGATTTCACAAACCAACCAGGGAGACACGGACATGAAGGAAGTCGTTGCGGTATCGGGGGTAAGGACTGCGATTGGCACTTTTGGCGGGACGCTGAAGGACTGTCCCGCACCGGATCTCATGGGTCTTGTCATCAAGGAGGCGATGCGCCGGGCGAACATCGCGCCCGAGACGGTTGGCGAGGTGATTGTGGGCCAGTGCATGCAGCGGATGGACGAGGTGGTGACGGGCCGTCTTGCGGCGCTCAGCGCCGGGCTGCCGATCACTGTGCCGGGCGTGACGATACACCGGAACTGCGCGTCGGCGATGCAGTCGCTGATCTATGGGGCCCAGCAGATCATGCTGGGTGACCAGGAGATCATCGTGGCGGGTGGTGTCGAGGTGATGAGCCGCACGCCGTTTCTGCTGCACAGCGCCCGGTGGGGCGCCCGCTTCGGCCACGGCGCCCTTTCGGACGGCCTGGTGGAGGGCCTCACGGACCGTTCGTGCGGGCTGATCATGGGGCTTACGGCCGAAAATCTGGCTGCCAAGTACGGCATTTCCCGCGAGGAGCAGGACGAGATCGCGTGCCGGTCGCACAACAACGCCGAAGCGGCCACGAACGCGGGCAGGTTCAAGGACGAGATCCTTCCGGTCGCGATACCGCAGAAGAAGGGCGATCCGCTTTCCTTCGAAAAGGACGAGCATTTCCGCCCCGGCATGACGATAGACCAGCTGTCGCGCCTGAAGCCGTCGTTCAAGAAGGATGGCACGGTGACGCCGGGCAACTCTTCGGGCATCAACGACGGGGCGGCGGCGATGGTGCTGATGAGCGCCGACAAGGCGAAAGACCTGGGCCTTGCGCCCATCGCGAAGCTGCGCGGCTACGGCCTTGCCGGCGTCGAGCCCGAACTGATGGGCTACGGGCCGGTGCCGTCCACGAAGCAGGCGCTGGAGCGCACGGGCCTGAAGATGGAAGACATTGAACTGATCGAACTGAACGAGGCGTTTGCGGCGCAGTATCTCGCCTGCGAGAAGCTCATGGGCTTCAAGCGCGACATCTGCAACGTGAACGGGTCCGGCATCGCCCTGGGCCATCCGGTGGGCTGCACGGGCGCGCGGATCATTATCTCACTGCTGGGCGAGATGAGGCGCCGCGGCAACAGCCTGGGCCTGGCCACGCTTTGCGCGGGCGGCGGAATGGGAATGAGCACGATTTGGGAACTGGTCTAGGACCCCGCCGGTGGCCGGATGGAAACGGCGGAACACGCGAAAGCAGTTATGAAGACGATTATTATCGAAGCGGAGCGGTGCAAGGGCTGCGGCATGTGCATTGTGACCTGCCCGAAGCATCTGATTGAGACGGCGGAACTCCTCAATGCGGCGGGATATTATCCGGCGCGCCTGAAGGAGGGCGGCGCCTGCACGGCCTGCGCGCTGTGCGCGACGGTGTGCCCGGACGTGGCAATTGAAGTCATAAAGGACGACACCCCGTCCAAAGAGCAGGAGTGATTGAGCATGGCAGATCGGCCTGGTGAAATGAAACTGGTGCGTGGAAACGTCGCCCTCGCGGAGGGCGCCGTGCAGGCGGGATGCCGCTGCTATTTCGGGTACCCCATCACGCCGCAGAACGAGGTTCCCGAGTACCTCTCGAAGCGCCTGCCCGAGGTGGGCGGCACGTTTCTGCAGGCGGAGAGCGAACTGGCCAGCATCAACATGGTGCTCGGCGCCGGGGCGGTGGGCGTGCGCGCGATGACGAGTTCATCGAGCCCGGGCATCTCACTGATGCAGGAGGGCATCTCCTTCCTCGCCGGCAGCCAGGTCCCCGCGGTGATCGCAAACGTGCAGCGCAGTGGGCCGGGACTGGGCGGCATCAAGGTGTCGCAGGGCGATTACTTCCAGGCTACACGCGGCGGCGGCCACGGCGACTACTTCACCATCGTGCTTGCTCCGTACAACGCCCAGGAGATGTTTGATTTTGCGGCGCTGGCCTTTGAACTGGCGGACAAGTACCGCAACCCCGTGCTGGTGCTCGCCGACGCAATCGTGGGCCAGATGAAGGAGGGGGCGGTTCTGTCGCTGAAAGAGCCGCCGGCCGGGGTGGAAAAGCCCTGGGCGCTGACGGGTGCAAACGGGCGCCCGCCGCAAAACCTGCGCAGCATGTACCTTGAGGGGAACGACCAGGAGGACCTCAACTACGTGCTGGAGCGCAAGTACGCCCAGATCAAGGCGAACGAGCAGCGCTTTGAGGAACACTACACCGAAGACGCCGAGTGCGCCGTGGTTGCCTTTGGCACGGCCGCGCGGCTGGGGCTGTCCGCCGTGCGGCAGGCGCGCGCGGCGGGCCTGAAGGCAGGGCTTTTCCGGCCGGTCACGCTGTGGCCCTTCCCGGTGGACGGTTTGACCGCGCTGACGGCGCGGGTGAAGCGCATCCTGGTGGTGGAATTGAATTTGGGCCAGATGGTCGAGGATGTCCGCTACACGGTGGGCCGTAATGTGGACGTGCGGTTCTTCGGCCGTCCCGGGGGCGGGCTGCCCCATCCCCGCGACATCGCGGCCAAACTGACGGAGTGGTAAACATGGCGACAAAGGTGTTTCAGCGGCCCCGGTCGCTCTGCAACGCGGTCACGCACTATTGCGCGGGCTGCACGCACGGCGTGGCGCACCGGTTGGTGGCCGAGGCGATCGATCATTTCGGCGTGGCGAACCGCACGGTCGGCGTCGCGCCCGCAGGGTGCAGCGTGATGCTGTACAACTACTTCAACGTGGACACCCTGGAGGCGGCGCACGGCCGCGCGCTGGCGTCCGCGACAGGCATCAAGCGGGCCCGTCCGGACCTGTTCGTGTTCACGTACCAGGGCGACGGCGACCTTGCGAGCATCGGGCTGTGCGAGACGATGCACGCGGCAAACCGGGGCGAGGGCGTGACGGTCATCTACATCAACAACGCGGTGTATGGGATGACGGGCGGCCAGATGGCGCCGACGACGCTGCTCGGGCAGCGCACGACGACCACGCCCGCGGGGCGCTCCATGGCCAACGAGGGCTCCCCGATGAGGATGGCCGAGATGATGGCGATGCTGGACGGGGTGGCCTACTCCGAGCGGGTGACGATGGCGGACGCCAAGAGCATCCGCGCGGCGCGCAAGGCGATATTCCACGCGTTCGAGCTGCAGATCAACGAGAACAAATTCGGTTTCGTGGAGGTGCTTTCGGCGTGCCCGACGAACCTGCACATGACGCCCGTGCAGTCGCAAAAATGGGTGACCGAAGAGATGACGAAGGCGTTTCCACTGGGTGTGTTCAAAGACGTTCCGGCCGCGGGCTGACGGGAGCAACGCATGCTGTTTCAAATACTCATGGCGGGGTTTGGCGGACAGGGCATCATGTACATGGGCGACATCCTCGCGGGGGCGGGGCTGAAGGACGGGCGCCTGGCGGCATTCTTTCCGTCCTACGGCGTGGCGATGCGGGGCGGCACCGCGAACTGCGTGGTGACGCTTTCGGATCAGGAAATCGGGTCCCCCATGGCGGATGCCCCCAATGCCGCCATCCTGATGAACAGCCCGTCCTTCAAGCAGTTTCATCCCACGGTGCGGGCCGGCGGTGTCATTGTCGCGAACGCCAGCATGATAGACCGCGAGAAGTTCGGCGTGAACGAAGATGTCCGGGTGGTGTGGGTGCCGGCGACGGAGATGTCCCGTGAACTGGCCGGGAACGAGCGCTCGGCAAACGTCGTGCTGCTGGGCGCGTTTCTGCGCGCCGAGCCGGTGGTGCAGCCGGCCACTGTTGAGGCGCTTCTCGGAAAGAGCAAGGCAACCGGTGAGACAAACCTTGCGGTGTTCCGCGCGGGAATGGCGTTTGAGAGCGCCTGAACGGCGGACCGGCGGTTATTGACGGCCGTCCCACTCCTGCTCTGACTCTTCGGCGTCCACGAGCACACTAACGCGGTTGCCCGGAGGAGTGACGCGCATTTGCCGACAGAGTTGTATGAGCGCCTCATGCCCGGGATACTGCCACTCCGGTTCCACGAGCGTCATCATTGGATCGAGGCGTGTGAATGTGTAGCCCGCCCCGTCATCCTCCACCGTGATTTGGAACGGTCCCTCCGGTATGCGCTCGATCCAGCAGTACACCTTCGAGGACCGGGCCTGCCGGTCGCCCTGTGAAGCGACGCAGGAGAGCAGGGACCGAAGCACCACTGCAACCTTGGCGGCATTGTCAAATCCCCATTCAGGGGCGAACTCATGTATGCGTGTGATGAGAGGCTCCACGTTCAACGGGTCCGCAACCAGTGTGAACGCAATGTACTCTTCTTCCCTCACTAGGGTGAACATGTTGATGTTCTCACTTTTCCGCATGAACTCTCTAGTTGAATCAACACCTCTGCAATGCGCCGTATTTCATGCATAAGTTGAATCTCTGCAACAGTTAAGGCAAATCCGGGAGACCACGGGGGCTTGCAGGGATCTGAGGTCCATCACTGAAGTCCCCCTTTACGCGACAGGCCAATAGAGCCCAAGCCCCCCACCGCCGCCCGGCAAACCTCGGAAGACTTCCGGAGGCCGCCACCCTGCGCGCATACCCCGTCACGCTCTCTCAGGGATTTCGAGAGCAAAAATGGGGTTTTCCCCTATCGCGCCCCTGTCCGGCGCCCTGTACTCTTAATAGAGACATGCTGGATGGTTGACATTCCATCTGCCTGGTGCGATGCGTCCGAAGTCGGATGTTCAAGGGACTGCCATGAAGAAGGCCATTTTGTCCGAAGTTGACGCCGCTGAGAATCGCCGTTGTCCGGAGCATGTTCGGGGAGCCAGCCCGGGGCATCGGGACAGTTGGGGAGTCAAGCCGGCGACCTGCACCTCAGGCAATCAACCCTTGGGGGAATGCCCTTCAAAGGAGACCTGCCCGAATGGATGAGAAGATTCTGTTCGTGGATGACGACCCCGCCATCCTGGAGTGTTACAGGCGGGCTGTGCAAAGAACATTCCAGGTTGACACGGCAACAAGCGGCCAGGACGGGCTGAGACTGCTGGCCGAACGGGGTCCATATGCGGTGGTGGTTGCCGACATGGAAATGCCGGGCATGAAAGGGAACGAGTTTCTGGGGCGCGTCCGGGAACTGGCACCCGAGACCGTCCGAATGATGCTCACCGGCCACGGGGATGTGAACACTGCGACCGCGGCGGTAAACCAGGCAAACGTCTTCCGGTTTCTCCTGAAACCGTGTCCTTTGGACTCCCTCGTCTCCGCGCTTACGGCCGGGGTCAATGAATATAGAAACACGGCCACGCAAAACGAACGCATAGAATTGGAGCGGATTCACCCCGGCGATGCCGCCCCCTGGAACATATCGCTTGGCCCGGAGATTCTGACCCTGAACAACGCCGACGGGCGGCCGATTATCATGCTGTTTCGGGAGGAGGCCGCCCGCTACATGCACTTCAACTATGACCTGCTCCGCGGCACGATAATCACGGTCAGCTTCATCCCCGGGATGAAGGGATACTCCTTTATTTGCGACAAGAAATCGCTGGCGAAGCTGTTTGTCTGGCTTCCCCACAAGACGCCCCGGGAGGTCCAGCAGGAAATCGTCCGTTCGGGGATTGGGGTGGGGCTGATGGGCATCGCCCAGTTGTTGATGACACAGGGAAACTCCTGGGGTTACGGTCTCCTGCTCCTGTTGGCAGGCGTCACAGGGGTCCTTTTTCCCAGGCAGGGGATGTATTATGTCAACAGTGCCGTGATGCTACTGGTGGGGCTGGCGGATCTTGTCCTGTATTCTCCCGCCGGGCAGAACGCTGCGGGGAACCGCGTTGAGGAGTTGCTGCCAGTGGTGATGGGTGGGTTGCTCATCCTTTGGCTGGCGCATCAGATCTCGCTGACAAACCCCAACCAGCAGCTCCGCACCGCACGCGCCATTCGGGATAAGCGGGCCGAATTCCTGCCGTCCAGTTCCCGTGCTGCGCACAGGGCGGCCCACGCCATCCGATGGGTGTCGCTGGGGTTCGCCGCCTATGCGGCGGCGGTATTGGTCGTCGCCTTTTCGTACACCGACACGCTCGGGTTTCTGGACGGGCTCACCTCAATGCTGGGTGACCTGGCCATATTCGGCATTTTGGCGGTGCTCCTGTTTGCCGTCTCCCTGAGGATGTCTCTGTGCAAGCGCCCCGCCTACTTCGAGGCGAAAGTGGTGGGGCAGCTGGTGACCGTCGTGGGCGTCCTGGCCGTTTGGAGCGTGCTGCTGAACTTTGACCCGCACGCCCCGGTGTCCTTTTTCGGTCACATATTCCTGCCTGAACTGCTGGTTTTTGACCATCCCTATACCTGGGGTTCCATGTCCCTTTTCGACGGCTGGATGTCCAGAGAACTGGCCGTCTATGCGCGGCCTTACGTGTGGATAAGTGTCGTTGTCTGTGTTGTCGTGTTCAATTCAAGGTTCGCCCGCATCGTTGACA
>CALDSM010000585.1 GCA_937923585.1 uncultured bacterium | reverse complement strand
GGCAGGCAGCCCGCCAATCCGCGTCGCTCGTCCGGATTCTCGCGCGGTCCGCCCGAAATGTCCTCGTGCGTCAGGACCATGCGCACGTTCAAGCCTTCCTTCTTTGCCATGCCCATCGCCAGATTGGCCGACATCACGTCGCCCGCGTGGTTCAGCACGATGAACAGCACGCCCGCGTCGCGGTTGGCCGCGCGCAGCGCCTCAATTACCCGGGGTGGTCCCGGCGCGGCGAAAATCTCGCCCGGCACACTGGTGTCGAGCATGCCCTCGCCCACAAACCCGCTCAGCGCGGGCTCATGACCGCTACCGCCCAGCGTCACCAGGGCCACCTTGTTTTTCGCCTTGGGGTGGGTGCGCACCACCAGGTTGCTTCCTGACAGGGCAACCTTGCCCGGATTGGCCAGAACAAAGCCCTCAAGCAGTTCCTGCACAAGGTCTTCCGGCTTGTTCAACAGTTTCTTCATCGCCATGACCTGATTCTCCCTCTCTTGGACCCGCCGAAGGCGGGACCGGTGTCTTACTTGCGCTTCTCCATCACCTCAACAAGCGCCGGGCCGAACATGATGAACGCACAACGCAGTTCATCCGTGGCGTCAAACGGCTCAATCAGCACATTTTGCCCGACCAACGCCTCATCGAGCGAATCCACCAGAAACGCGGCATGGGGACCGTTGCAGAGTTCCGGCGGCATCGGCGTGCCCTCTTCAAACCGGAGGAATTCGACCCGGTACGGGTGCGCCTCGGGATCAGTTATAAACACTTTGGCCCCTTCGAGATAGGTCTCATTGGGCTGCTTTTCATTCGTGGGGACCCCGAAATGATGGAATTGTGCCATTGCGCTGCGCCTCCTGCTGCGTTCGTGATACGGACCGTCGGAAAATGGAACCCTCCTCGGCCCAAGCCAAGGAAGCATGCATTATAGCCAAGCCCCGGCGGGGAGTCTACCGCCGCAGGCACACACCGGAAGCCCACGGCGGCGGTCTGCCCCCATGCCGCCGGTTCTCCCGAAAATGAAAGACGCCGCGCATCCCGGCGTGAACCGGAATGCGCGGCGGGGAAATGATGCAAAAGGGAATTAGACGCCCTTCAGCTCGACGGTGGCGCCGGCGGCCTCAAGGGCTTCCTTGAACTTGTTGGCCTCTTCCTTGGACAGGCCTTCCTTCACCGTGCAGGGGGCCTTGTCCACGAGGTCCTTGGCTTCCTTCAGGCCAAGGCCTGCGGAGTCCTTGACGACCTTGATGACGCCAATCTTCTGGGCGCCGAAGTCCTTCAGGATCACGTTGAACTCGGTCGGCTCTTCCACTTCCGCGACGGCGGCGGCGGCGGCCGGCATGGCGCCCATCATCATCGGGGCGGCGGCGGTGACGCCGAACTTCTCTTCAAGGGCCTTCACGAGCTCGCTGAGCTCGAGGACGGTCAGGTTCGCGACACTTTCGATAATCGCATCAAGCTTCTCGGACATGGTTTGTTTAACCTCCGTGCGCCGTGTTCGGCGCGTGTGATTTCTCTTTCAGTTCATTGACGGCCGGAGCGCGGCTTTACGCGGCCTGCGACTCCTCTTTCTGCTTGCGGATCTGGTCAAGCGCGTTGACCAGGTTGCGCGGCAGCGCGCTGAGCGCGCCGACCGCATTGCGGAGCGGCATGGCCATGGTGCCGACGACCTGCGCGATGAGCACATCGCGCGGCGGAAGGCTGGCAAGCGCCTCAAGCTGCGCGGCCGAAACCGGCTGGCCCTCGAGCACGCCGCCCTGCATGGCCACAAAGGGGACCTCTTTGCCGAAGTCCTGGAGAACCTTCGCCGGCGAGACGGGGTCCTTCGAGAACGCCCACGCCGTGGGGCCTTCCATGAAGTCGGCCGCCTTCTCCATGCCCATTTCCCGCAGGGCGAGGCGGGCGAGCGTGTTCTTGTACACCTTGAACTCGACCCCGCTTTCCCGCAGCTTCGTGCGCAGGTTGGTGGCCTGGAAGACGTTCATCCCCACATACTTCGTGGCAATGGCGATCTGGCAGTTGGCAAGCCGTTCCTTCATCTCGGCCACGGCTTCAATCTTTTCCTTGGTTGGCAAGTGCGTTCACCTCCTCTCGAAGTGGCGTTCCGCGCTTTCGCGCGGTTCCGGCCCCGCCGTGGCGGATGCCGGGAAACAAAAATCCCGTGCCGTCCATGACAGCACGTGACATCACCGTCTTAGCGATGGCGCAGACCCAAAGGTCCGCTTTGTCCGCGTTCTCGGCAGGATATTAAGGCCCAACGGGCCACCGGCTGTCTTCGACGCGCGTCCGGAGTCGCCCCCGGACAGGCGAAACTATAGCAGGAACCGGGAGTTGGACGCAAATGCATCCATCCATGCACGCCGCGCGCGGCATGAACCGGAGCGGGCAATGGACTCGGCGGGGCGGAGTGCGCTATCCTTTCACCGTTCCCCCTTTCACGAATATACAGGATCTTTCCCATGCCCACGAAAAAGCGCGAAGTCATTCTCTCCGGCATCCGCCCGACGGGCCGGCTGCATTACGGCAACTATTTTGGCGCGGTGAAGCACTTCCTCCGCCTGCAGGAGGAGGACGCCGCGACCTGCTACTACTTCATCGCCGACTACCACGCGCTGACGACGATCACGGACCGGCAGGACTTCTATGGCAACACCGTCAACATGCTGCGCACCTATGTGGCCTGCGGGCTGGATCCCGAGCGGTCGACCATCTACCGCCAGAGCGATCTACCCAGCACCGCCGAGCTCGCGCTGCTCCTGGGCATGATTACCAACATCGGTTTCCTGGAGCGCGGCACGACCTACAAGGACAAGCTGTCCAAACTGCAGGAAGACCCGAGAATCGAGGGCAACCCGCTTTCCTACGGGCTGCTGGGCTATCCGGTGCTGATGGCGGCGGACATCCTGATTGTGAAGGCCGACGTGGTGCCCGTGGGCGACGACCAGCGCCAGCACGTGGAAATGGCGATGGACCTGGCGACGCGCTTCAACAGCCGTTTCGGCGAGACGCTGAACGTGCCCCGGCCGGTTGGGCGCGAGGCGTTGCGCCTGCCGGGGCTGGACGGCTCGGAGAAGATGGGCAAGAGCGACAACAACACGATAGACCTGCTGGACGACCCGGCCACGGTGCTGAAGAAGATCAAGGCCGTGCCCACCACGACCGAGCCGGCCCCGCTGGACACGGACAGCAGCGAGCCCGATTTTGTGATTCCCAAGATGCCGTCCGGCGTGGGCGTGCTCTACCGGCTGCTGTCGCTGCTGGCGCCGCAGGAGGTGTACCTGGACTTCCTGGACCAGTACCGCAAGGGCGGCAAATTCTACGGCGGGCTGAAAAAGACCGTGGCGGAACACGTCTCGCAGTTCAACGAGCCCATCATCGCGCGCTACAACGACCCCGCCAACAACGAGGACAGTGTGCGCGACTTCTTGCGCGAAAACGCCAAACGCGTCACGCCCGTGGCGCTGGAAACCGTCGAGGCCTGCCGCGCGGCCATGGGTATCGGGCATTCGATTCATCGCGCTTGAGCCGGGGGCACGAAGGGATCTTCTGGACAGCGTGAACGAGAAGCACGTCGTGGAGCAGTGGGCACGAAGCCAACCCTCAGACCAATGGGTCCACCCCGTCCACCGTGTGGAGCGCCGAAGGCAGGGAATGGGGCTCCGGGCCT
>CALDSM010000584.1 GCA_937923585.1 uncultured bacterium | reverse complement strand
GCCTGCGCCTGCGCGAGCGCATCGCCGAACGCCAGCCCCTCGTAGGTCATGCGGCTGAGGATGTAGTTGCAGGTCCCGTTGAGGATGCCGTACACGGAATGGATGTGGTTTGCGGCAAGGCTCTCGCGGATGGCCTTGATGATGGGCACGGCGCCCGCCACTGCCGCCTCAAAGCGCAGTTCCACGCCGTTCCGCAGGGCCGCCTCGTTGAGTTCGGGGCCGTGCTTGGCCAGCAGCATCTTGTTCGCGGTGACAACGTGCTTGCCCGCGTTGAGTGCGTCCAGGATCAGCTTTCGCGCCGCGCCCACGCCGCCGATCAGTTCGCAGACCACGTTCACCTCCGGGTCGGCGATGAGGTCGGCCGCGTCGCCGCTCACGCGCACGCCGTCGAGCTGGAAATCCTTGAGCAGTTCGCTCCTGAGTTCGGCCACGTGCTTGAGGGTCACCTGCACGCCGGTCTTGTCCTCAATCACGCCGGTGTTGTCCAGAAGAATGTCAATAACCCCGCCGCCCACCGTTCCTGCGCCGATTACGCCCACGCCAACATTCATCGTCTGATCCTTTCCGCGGCCCGCACGCCGTCAATCGAATTCGATCAAGGCCAGCGGGTCGCCCACATTGACATCATCGTCTTCCTGAACAAGCCGCTCTCTGAGCGTGCCCTCCGCCGGGGAGGGCACCACAAACGCCGCCTTGTCGGTCTCGACTTCAAGAAGGTCGCCGCCCTCAAGGACGTATTGTCCGACATCAACGAGCCAAAAGACGACCCTCGCGCTTTTCAGCGCGTCTTCTCCGTCGCCCAGACTGGGCAGCACCACCGTGTGCATTGCCATGGTTTCGCTCACTTCTCCGCCGGAACTGCGGCCAGCAGATCCGCCGACCGGTATGAACTTCTCACAAAAGGACCGGCCACCGCAAACAGGAACCCGATTTCGCGGGCCGCCTGCTCATAATCCTTGAACTTGTCGGGCGTCACAAACGCCGCGACCGGGCCGTTGCCGGGGCCTGGACGCAGGTACTGGCCCATGGCCACGGCGTCGCATCCGGCGGCACGAAGATCGCGCAGCGTGCCCAGCACGTCCGCTTCCGATTCACCGCATCCGAGCATCAACGCAGACTTCACAAAGCCGTCGGACGTCAACCGCCTCGCCGTCTTCAGGACTTCCAACGACCGGCGATAACTGTATCGTCCGTCGCGCAGTTGCGGGTGCAGACGCTCGACCGTCTCAATATTGTGGCCGAAAACCTCTGGCCTCGACGCGAGCACCGCCGCTATGGCCGCCTCACTGCCGCAGAAATCGGGAACCAGCACTTCAACGGTTGTTTCGTTGCTGCGATCCTTGACCGCAGCAACGGTTCGGGCAATGTGGGCCGCACCGCCGTCGTCAAGGTCGTCGCGGGTCACCGAGGTAATCACCACGTGTTTTGCGCCCAGCCGCGACACGGCTTCGGCCACTTTTCCGGGTTCGCCGGCGTCCACGGGCAGGGGCTCACCGTGCAAGACGCCGCAGAAGGCGCAGTGCCGGGTACACACGTTGCCCAGCACGAGAAAGGTCGCCGTGCGGCGGCTCCAGCATTCTCCCTGGTTGGGGCAGCGGGCGCTTTGGCAGACGGTATGCAGATCCAGCCCTTCGAGAAGGGCTTTCACCTCCCGGTGCGCCTCACCCGAGGGCCACTGCCTCCGGATCCAGTCCGGAAAACGTCTCGCATTTGCCTGCATTGCACGGAATTCCTTGTGCCGGCGGCCTCAAGGCCCGCCAACGCGCGCGATTATAGCATGCGTTGAACTCCCGGAAACAGAGGAACTTCCCGGCGATGCCTGTTGGGGGAGGCCCTCATCGGGCCTCCCCCCATGATCTCATCTTTGAGTCCGCGCCGTCCGTGACGAAGCCAGACCGGATTGCATCACCCTTTACCCAAACGTCCGCCGGTACCCGCGAACAGGAGCCCAACGAGGAGCCCCAAGAAAGCCAGGATGGCAACGATGATCGCGGCCGGGTCGGTCCAGTCAATCCCCGTGCAGGTGCAGCCGCCGATATCCCGCGCGACCAAGGCGTCATCGGTGGCCGTCACAGGCGGGCCGACCAGGTTGTTCGCGTGGACCGTCGCCACATTCACAATGCTGTCGAGGGCGAGGTCCGCCTCTGTCACGGTGTACTCGGCCGTGAAAGTGGTGCTGTCCATGGCGCCGGGCGCCAGCGACGCGATTGGACCGCCGGTCACAGGCACCAGCAGGTCGGTAATCGTCACGTTGTACAGGGTGACATTGCCTGTGTTGGTTATCGTGAACGAGTAGGAAATAACATCGCCCGCCACGCCGTAGGTTGCCGGACTGGCATCCTTCACCAGGCTGACCGAGGCGTTCTGTACGGCGGACACCGTCACGGTGTCACCGTCCGTCACCGGTGGGCCTACAGGCGGTTTGCCGCTGACTGTCGCAGCGTTGGCATAACTGCCCGCGTCAACATCGGCCTGCGTCACCGTATGGCTCGCCGTGAACGTCGTGA
>CALDSM010000583.1 GCA_937923585.1 uncultured bacterium | reverse complement strand
TTGCCTAGTCCTCAAGAAAGGAAGGAGATTTTCGATATTCATCTGAGAAAGCGTGGCCAACTCACTAAGAGCATATCCACGGTTCATCTAGTGAAAGAGACAGAGGGATATAGCGGTGCCGATATAGAAGCGGTTGTTAAAGAAGCCATCGAGTTCGCTTTTATTCATGACAAATATCCCATCACAACGGAAGACCTGCAGATTATTGCACGCGACACAAAGTCGATATCCGTTACATTAAAAGAGAAGATTCGTCACATCGCAGAAAACACGCAGAAACTTGATGTGCGTCCTGCCAGCAACAGAGCAGGTAGCGCGTAAGTAAACCTTGATCTGGGAGTCTGCTATTCTTTGGGGTTTATGTGCGCGTAATGCAGAGGGTCTACACCTTGTGAGCCTCCTTGATTGTCTTGATTCGTTTCAATAGTTCTTCACGGATTTCCTCCGGCTCCCTTAGCGTTGCCTCTCCCCCAAAACTCAAGACCCAAGCGAGCACTTCCTGCCTGCTGGTGGCGGTGAATTCGAGGGTGAGGCTCCCGTCTTTGTGGGGGGTGATGACTTGGTCTTTGCTCCAGACGCGTTCGCGGACGTACATGGCGGCTTTGGGGATGATGTCCACCACGACGCGGAAGGGTTTGTCGGTGCCGAGCCCGAAGGCGCCTTCTATTTCCGCCCCCGTGTCCGTGATGGGTTTGAAGCGGCGGTCGGTGGGCGTCAGTTCGGTCATGCGGTGGATGGCTAAAGTGGGGTCAAAATACTTCTCCGGTTCGGCGAGTGCCTTTTCCATGCGGCATTTGGCGTAGAGCCCCTCGCGGAAGGCGATGAAGCGGTAGGGGGCCACGGTGAGAGTCGTGGGCTTGGGCCGCTCCGGGGAGCGGTAAGTGATTTCACAGATGCGGCGCTCGCGCATGGCGCGGAGCAGCGTGGTGATGCGTTGCTGCGATTTCGAGTAGTCCACTGTGCCTTTGGGCTGTGAGTGGGCGAAGGTGGTGAGCGCGTCTTCGCGCTCCTCGTATTCGGGCAGGAGCACGGCGGTCTTCTCGATGGTTTCGGAGATATCGTCCCGCAGCGTTTCGGGCAGCAGGTGCCACACCATGTCGCGGCACAGCAGCAGATGCTGGATCGCCTCGGCGCTGAGCGTCACGTTGGGCCGCTGGCGCGGTGTGCGCGCGCGGTACCATTTGCGCCCGTCCTCCATCCACCCGTCGACCTGAATGCGGTGGGTACGCTCTATCTGCTCGATCATCCGCAGGACGGTCTGCTTGGAGCACTGGAACATGTCGGCCAGTTGGGGCAGCGAATACTTGCGCCCGGTGAACAGGAGCAGTCCGTAGAGCCCGAGCACCTTTTGGGCGGAACTCGCATAGGGGTCTTTCTTGTTGGGCATCATGTCCCCACTGTACCGCGCGGGCGTTCCGCGCTACGGAACGCAGCGGCGCTAAGGTTGCATCATCTTCCCCGGCACGTGCCGGGGCGGGAAGTCGTTCCAAGAGTGTATCAGCCTCTTGGAGCAGGATTGCAACACAGAAAGGGTCGAGGTTATGCATCTGATTATCATAGCTCTGGGAAGTCTGGCGCTGGGGGTTTATTGGGATGCGGCCAAGTACAAGATTGGCAAAGTCCCCGGTGAGGCGGCATCAAACAATCACTCGGCAGGCGTATGGGCGGCGCTTTCGCTGCTGCTGGTTCCGGCGTGGACCTATTACAGCAACCGCAGGGCGCTGCTGGCGCGCGCAACGGAGCATCCGGTGGAGGCACTGCATCCCGTCCGCACCAAGGCGGTTATCTTGGGGACCATGGGGTTTCTGGTGTTTCTTGCCAACCTCAGTGCGACGGGCGTCAACATTGGCATGGTGCGGGACGGCGTTCTGGAGTTCAACAAGAGCCTGACGGTGGGCCAGGCCTTTGACCACTACAAGTACTTCCGCGACACCCGGTGGGAACAGGGCACGACCGACAACGGCATGGACTTCGTCAATGCCATCGGGGAGGTGGACATGGACGCCCATCCCATCGGCAAGGACTGGAAGGCGCAGGGGATCAAGAAGGCGGAGGTACTGTTCCAGTTTGCCATCAACAAAGACCGCGAAACCTTTGAGCTGCGGGCCTGCACGCTGAAAATGACCAACGCAACGGGCGAGTCCGCCGAGGTGGACGCTGCGGATGAAGGGAACGACATCAGCGTCGCGGATGTCATGGGTGCGCTTGCCGACATATATGAGAACAAGCCGATTTCATGACGAGGACAGGCAGACTCCCCGCCGGGGACCTGTGAAGTGCAACTTCACGGGCACCGGCATTGCGCAGTGCAACTGCGCAACGAGGGGAAAGTCTGCCTTCAGGTCGGGATGTAGGGTGCTCGCAGCGGAGCGCACCGGTCTTGGCTGTTTTCAAGACGGTGCGTTCCGTGCCGCTTCGCGGCACTTCACTGCACCCTACGAATTAGAACGCGCGGCCGAGCCGTTTCATCAGTTCAAACCACAGGATGCTGGAAATGCCCGCGACGAGCGCAATGACAATTTCCGCGGCGCTCAGCGGCGAGAAGTGAAACACCTCGCGCAGCCCCGGCGTGTAGACCACCAGTCCCAGGAAGAGCAGGGCGCCGCCCACCACCCACCACACCGCGCTGTTGTAAGTGCGCAGCGTCTTGAGCAGGGACCGGTTCCAGGAGCGGTTGACCATGATCAACCCGATGTTCGCCACAATCAGCGTGGCAAAGGTAAGCGTGCGCGCGGTGTTTTCATCCGCGCCGCTCCGCCGCGAAACGATGAACACGCACAGCACCACCGCCAGCACGCCCAGCCCCTGCATCAGGCTCAGCAGGAGCCTGCGGCGGCTGAGCAACGGTTCGTTGCGGTCGCGCGGGGGGCGGTTCATCGTGCCGGGTTCTTCGGTCTCCACCTCAAACACGACCGAACAGGCCGGGTCAATGATCATCTCCAGGAAGACCACATGCACCGGCAGCAGCACGAGCGGCCACTTGAACAGCACGGGCAGCAGGGACAGGCCGGCGATGGGCACATGCACCGCCAGAATGAAGGCGATGGCCTTCTTGAGGTTGTCGAAGATGCGCCGACCCAGCCGCACCGCATGCACGATGCTCGAAAAGTCGTTGTCCAGCAGCACCAACGCGGCGGCCTCACGGGCCACGTCGGTGCCCGTGCCGCCCATGGCGATACCGATGTCGGCCGCCTTGAGCGCGGGCGCGTCGTTGACGCCGTCGCCTGTCATGGCGGCAATGGAACCGGACGCCTTGACCGCCATCAGGATGCGCAGTTTCTGCTCCGGCACCACGCGCGCAAAGATGTTCACCGTCTTGGCCCGCTCGGCCAGTTCGGCGTCGCCCATCGCGTCGAGTTCGGGCCCGCTGATGAATTCGTCGTGCGGGACCAGTCCAATCTGCCGGGCGATGTTCTGCGCCGTGGCCGGGTAGTCGCCGGTGATCATGACCACGCGAATGCCCGCCGTGTAGCATTCGCGGACCGCTGCCGGAACCGTGGGCCGAATCGGGTCGGCCAGGCCCACCAGCCCCAGAAAGTCAAAGTCAAAGTCGTGCTGATCCCCGGGGATTCTGCTCGTGTCGAGGTGCGATTTGGCGACGGCCAGCACGCGCAACCCATCCTGGGCGAGCAGGTTCACCTGCGCGGCCAGTTCCTCGCGGCGGGACTGCGGGAAATGGCACAGATCCGCGACGGCCTCGGGCGCGCCCTTGGCGGCGATCACATGCTTCCCGGTCTCCGTAGAGCGCCAAACGAGCGACATCGCCAGCAGATGCTCGGACAGGGCAAATTCCCGTTCCAGTTCCCAGTCCTGGTGCAGGTGCTCCGTGTCGCTCAGGTGGTCGGCGCCGAACTGGCGAAAGGCCTTTTCCATCGGGTCGAAAGGATTGACGTGGCTGGCGAGAATACAGAACTCCATCAGTTCATGGAAGTCCTCGGGAAAGTCCGCGGCCGGACCGCGCAGGGCGTCGAAGGTTTTGTCCCCCGCCGCGAGCCTCGCCACGGTCATGCGGTTCTGGGTCAGCGTGCCGGTCTTGTCCACACACAGCACTTCCGCGGCGCCCAGCGTCTCGATGGCGGGCATGCGGCGGGTAAGCACGTTTTTCTGCGCGATGCGCCAGGCACCCAAGGCCATGAAAATGGACAAGACGACGGGGAACTCTTCGGGGATCATGGCCATCGCCAGCGTGATTCCTGACAGGATGCCATCCATCCAGTTGCCCCGGGTCAGGCCATAGACCACCACCACGAGCAGGCACAGGAAGAAACCGGCCATGGCGAAATTGCGGACCAGCCGCCCGGTCTGGATGCTTAGGGGGGTCTCTTCCGTCTCAATCGTCTGCAGCGCCTTGCCGATCTTCCCCATTTCGGTATGGATGCCGGTCGCGAGCACGCGCGCCACACCGCGCCCCTTTACCACCAGCGTTCCGGAGAACAGGAAGGGCAGCCCGTCGCCACCGGGACGCCCCATTTCGGTCGTCTCCGGCGCGGCGGTCTTGCGCACCGGCACCGACTCGCCGGTGAGCAGCGACTCGTCCACGGTCATGTAGCTGCTGTGCAGCAGCGTGGCGTCGGCAGGCACGCGGTCACCCTCGGCCAACACCAGCAGGTCGCCCCGGGCGACCTCGCGGCCGACGATGCGCCGCTCGACGCCGTCGCGCACCACCAGCGCGCGCGGGCTGGACAGGTCGCGCAGCGCCTCCAGCGCGCGCTCCGTCTTGCGCTCCTGGTAGAAGGTGATCCCAATGATGACGAACACGAACCCCAGCAGCATGACCGCGTCAGTCGTCTCGCCCAGGAACAGGTAGATCATGCCGCAGGCGATGAGCAGCAGGAACATCGGTTCCCGCAGCACCTCCAGCAGCGTTCCGAGAACGCCGCTCTTCCGGGCCGCCGGAAGCTCGTTGTACCCCTCCGTGCGGAGACGGTCCAGCGCCTCCTGCTCAGTGAGCCCCTTTAGTTGTGTGACATCCCAGTTTTCCGCCATTTCCCTAATCCCGGTGGTTGGTGGGGTTCTGTGCCAGACCCACCCCTAAGCCTGTTCCCTGCGTGTTTCCTCGACCAGTTCCTCAAGAGGCTTGAGCTGCACATTCTCAAGAGAGCCCCGTTCGTAATAGCCGAACGGGTTGTCGAGACTGCGTATGAGCGCAAGCAGGTAAACAAGAAAGAAGCTGATTACAAAGACGAAGAACAGGGACTCGCGAAACACGCTGAACTCGGTGAGAATCAGTCCGAGACAGAGCAGTACCGTGGTGAGCTGGGCAATGATGTAGCCGGAATTGACAAAATTGGTCTCGCGGATCGTGTGGCAGCGGACAATCATGCGGCGCAGACTGGTCTGTTCCTGTTTGAGCCGGGCGATGAACTGCGGCGCGGTGAACGGTTCGAGCGCCTTGAACTGGTCGTTGAGCCCGCGGATCAGGTCAAAGACCTCCTGGGTGCGGCGCTTCTTCTCGAACCAGCCAAGAATCGCCTCGGCGATCCCGCCCGTGTAAGCGAGACAGGCCCGGGCCTCTTCGGCCTGCTTCGCCTTGAGGATGCCGTGCGCCTCGTCGCGGAATGCCTGAATGCTCACCGCCAGTTCGCCGGGCAACTTCTCGCTCTCCTTGTAGTCCGCCAGCACACCCGCTATCAGGAAGCCCATGAGAAACACATTGGCCGCGAGGATGCCGGAAAACAACGGGCTGAGCGACAGCACCTCCAACCCGAGGTAATGCGCGCCAACCTTCAGCACGATGACCAGGCACACCACGGGCAGCACCCGCAGGACCAGCGAGCGCGAAACGGAGTATTTCTTGAGATTCCACATGACACCAACCCCTGACCGTGACGCGTACCGCAGCATTCACACAAAGACCGCCCTGCCCGCGTCAACCTGACAAACTGAAAATGTAGTATAGCATTCTTGGAACAGTCTCTTCCGCTGATTTGTCGTCTGGCTGGATAGAGCCATCTCACGATGGACGAACACTGACAGGCATGGTCTCTTCACCGGGAAACGCCCCGTACAGTGGCAAAGCGCAGCGAAAACTGCCTTGGCCGACACGGCACGCCCGCATCCAAAGCGGCATCACCGCCAGCACGTTCCAGAATCGGCGCACTGCACGGCTTCTCGCCGTCAGCGCTGGGAACGGCAGGAGGGACGCCACTTTGGCGCGGCGCTTTCCGGCTTGACGGGTTTCTCGCCCAACAGTTCCGCCACCTTCGGCTCTATGGTTTCCGCCCAGATCCGGCAACCCTCCCTGTTCGGGTGCTCATAATCGGGCATGAGGGACTTGGAAACGTTACCGTCCGGGCGCAGGAAAATGTGGTTGATGTTCATGTAGAAGATGTGCCGGCCGTCGTCCAGTTTCGCCATGATTTCGTTGCTCTTCGCCAGTTTCACCTGCTCGTCGTTGGGATCTTCGCCCCGGAAGGTAATACCCAACAGCAGGATCTTCATGTCCGGCAGTCTCTCGCGCAACAGCGACACAATCGCCGCATTTCCCTCAGCGATCTCCTCCGCCGTGTTGTCCGGCCCGTTGTTCTGGCCAATCATGATAATCGCCAGCGTCGGCGAAACGCACTCGAGATTGCAGTGGTCCAGGCGCCACAAGACATGCTGCGTCCTGTCACCGCTGATGCCCAGGTTCACCGCGTCGCGGTGCCTGTAGTACCGGTTCCACATGGGCCTGCCCGGCCCTTCCCACCGCTGGACGATGGAATCGCCAATCCACAACACCCTGGCATGTCCCTCCTTCAGCCGGTCGGCCATGGCCTCATGGCGCTTGATCCAGTTCGGATTGTCGCGTGATTCCGGTTTGGTGGCGGTGTTTTCGGCCGCCGCCGAGAAGGCGACAATGGCCAGTAGTATTGCCACGATTCCAGAAAGGGACGATTTGCGAAGGTGTGACTCTCGTGGTGCCAAGACAGAACCTTTCGTTCAGCGTTCGGGGTAAGGGGACGGGCCATTCCTAGTATTGCACATCCTCTCGTGCCACCGGAAACGGGTTTAAAAAACTACCTGGGAAAATTCTGGCTTTGCAGGAGTCGTTGCCAACCCGGGTGCCCCCCCGCTCCAAGATGCCAGTCCGAATTCTGTGTCGCGGGCGCCCCGCCGGCCTCGTCCTGCTCCGTGTTGCAGTGCCATGCGGCACGCAAACACCAAGACAGGCGGGACACGCCTGCGACACGACCCGGCCGCCGGATCAGCGGCCATCACGCTTGTGTTCCCGGTGCTTCCCGCCGTCCGATTCCGGACGGCTTTCGTTCTTCGATCCCGGTGTCCAGTTCAGCAACTCCTTACCCTTGGATTCTGCCTGGGGTTGCCGCATCTCCCGCGTTGAACCCTCCGGTTTGTCCGAAGGCTCACGGTGGGACTCAACGGATTCCGGGGCGCGCCGCATTTGGCGCCGGTCCGGGTTCATCTCGCCGGGCGCGGATTCCATTTTCGGAGCCACCCTTAATCCTTCAGGCTGATGCGGTCTTTCCGGTTTCGTTTCCATCCGGTTTGGTTTTTCCCCGGTCGCGGGAGGCATCGCCTCGATCTTCTGGGGGCCCGGATTCGGCGTCATAGGCTTCGGCTCCTCCGATATCGCGGCGGAACGGGGTTCCCTGACGGCCGGCATCTGCAGCGGCTGCGAAGGACTCAAGGTTTCCTCCGTCTTCCACGGGGCTTCCCGCCGATTCGGCTTTTCCCGCTTCGCGGGAGGCATCGCCTCGGTCTTCGGAGGTTCCGTGTTTGGTGCCGCTGTCTCAGGCTGCGGAGAAATCACCGTTTCCTCTATCTTCCGCGGGACTTCCCGCCGATTTGGTTTTTCCCGCTTCGCGGGAGGTGCCGCCTCGGTTTTCGGAAGTTCCGTGTTTGGCGCCGCAGTCTCCGGCTGTGGCACCGTCGGCTTTGGCTCCTCCGACATCGCGGCAGACCGGGGCTCCCTGACGGCCGGCATCTGCACCGGCTGCGGAGGAATCACAGTCTCCTCCAGCTTCCGCAACGGTTCCGGCCGCGCTTCGGGGCCGGTCACCTGCGGCGTTGGCGCGACGGGGAGGGGCGGCGGCGCCTTTGCGCCTTCCGCGTTCTCAAGCGGTTTTGCCGCAACGGGAGATTCCGGCAGTTTCACGCTGGCTGGCTGCGGTGCCTGGGGGCTTTCGCTGGATTGGGCAGCCGGTGCCGCCTCCAATTCCAGCTTTGCGCGGTCCAGCTGAAACCTGCGCAGCTCCCGCCCGTTCCTTTCGAACTGTCTGCGCTCGTCCGCATTCACGGGCGAAAGCCGCACCGGCAGAATTCGGCTCGCCGCCACGTCCGCCAGAGTTCGTCCGATATGCATGTCTTCCGGGACGTTGACCTTGCGGGTGTTGAAGAGGTTCACCTGGATGGCCAGTGTTTGGGGCGGCCGCGCCTCCACGTGCTCACGGCGGTAGCTGAATTGTTCACGGACGTGGGTGTCCCAGTTCGGGTCCCGCCGCAACTGCTGCGCGCGGTATTGCACGTAAAGCGGGTCGTCACCGCGGTGCCGGACTTCGTTTGTATACCACGGCCGGTATCCCCGCTCTTCACAGCGCCGGTCGTAATAGTCACCAAAGTAATAGTGGTGCGACCGGGGCTGGACGAACAGGCAAGTGGCGACCACGCCGAAGTCTATGACCACGCTCGGGGAGTAGGCGTAGCCGGGTCGCCCGTACACGGGACGGTCAAAGCACACCGGGGCGAACATGACGCCGCGGTGGCTGATGTCGTGGTCCCAGTATCCCGGCACATAAACGCAGCCCCGGGGTGTCCAC
Source organism: uncultured bacterium (assembly GCA_937923585.1). Taxonomy (GTDB): domain Bacteria; phylum Hydrogenedentota; class Hydrogenedentia; order Hydrogenedentales; family CAITNO01; genus CAITNO01. The sequence continues at coordinate 1,617 of CALDSM010000583.1, read as the reverse complement.
GTGTAGTGTGCGGGAACCCAGATCCAGTTCTGCCGCACGGGCACCCAGTACCCGGCCTGCCAGGCATATCCGTGCGGTTGCCACACCCAGCAACCGGGCGACCAGGCGAAGTTCGGACCCGGTGTGGGAGAACTCGGGCCGTACTCAATCGGTTCCGGCGGGGGCGGCAGATAGGTGAGCTGCGTTTGGCCGGCATCACCCCAGAAACCGGAAATCCACTGCCATCCGCCTGAGGTGGCCGTCCAGTAGCCGGACACCCATTGACGGCCCGGGGGAATGTCGCGCCACACGCCGCTGACCCAGATGAAATCGTTGCGTTCATCATCCCAACTCCAGTAGCCCGGAATCCAGGCAATGTTGCCGCCTTCCGGGCGCTGGTCGGGGGGAATTTCCGAAATGGGATCGGGTGGGGCTTGCGAAACGATCAGCCCCGCCGTGGTGCCGGTCATGGATGCCTTGGCGAATGCCTCGTGGACCGGTCCGCGTGTCAGCACCTGCATGCCGGCTTCGCCCGTTTCCTGGCTCCAGGCGGCCGCACCCAGCATCAGCATGCCGGATGCCAAAACGCCCAGCACCCATCCCCCCGGCCAGGTTCCAACTAGTTGTGTTCTCATGTTTAGTCTCCGTGACTTTCCGCTCGCGGCGCCTATCGGCACCCGGCGGCGGGAAAGCCGTTTTTCCCGTTATTTGCCCTCCGCGGACGTGGCTGCCTTCTCAATGCTCTGGCCGCCCTTCTGAATGTCCTTGCCCGCGCCCTTCACGGTGTTACACCCCTGCATCCCCGCGCATATCAGGGCGCCAACAGCCAGCGCCGCGGTTAGTCTCGCAAATGCCTTCATCTTACGGTTCCTTTCATTCTCGGCCCGGCCGTCAGCCGGCGCCGCCTCATGTGTGGTTTCGTTGGGCGAGTAACGCGGCCTTTTCGCTTGCTTCCTTCATATCCGCGCATTCTTCGCCGCAGGCTGCCTTGCTACATTTCGCGAATCTGCCTGCATATTGGGCAACGCGTCGGCCGCGGCTGTTATTTCTTCCAGTCCGCGCGCTTGATTCGGTTCCGGAAAGCAGACGTCCACTGAAGCCCCTTCATACGCCTTCGACCGAACGGTAGGTCCGGGTTCATGCGTCAGGCCGCGGCGACCGTCCATACGGTGGGGACCTGTGAGGGCAGCGGCAATGCCTGCGCCGTTCTTGGTCGCCCTGGTCTGGCTCTTGTCCGCGTGTGTCTGTCCGACTTCTCCGTTGACCGTGTTTTCCGCCTTCTGGACTCTCTCGGTAGCCATGTTGAAATTGTCTTCCAGCCAGAACCAACATCGCAAAGACAGGCGGAGCCAACGTTGCTTTTCACCCGCTGTGACAAGACTCCCCGATATCCTCATACGGACCATTGCTGCGATGGGCTTGGCGGCGGTGTTCACGGCATACTGCCGCAGCGTTTTGCCGTTTTCACGACGTGTCGCGCCAAGGTTCAGGGCTTGACTGGCCGGAACTGTGCGGCGGGCTTTTTGCGGGGGGCGCTATTCGTAGTCTGCGGCGGTCATTTCATAGGCGCCGATGTCCACACCGAGTCCCTAGATCGGAAGAGCACACGTCTGAACTCCAGTCACGATCAGATCTCGT
>CALDSM010000582.1 GCA_937923585.1 uncultured bacterium | reverse complement strand
GGCGCGCCCCCTTCTATTATGGCTATTACCCCCAGGGCGGCAAGTCCCACTTCGTCCGCGATTTTGGCCCCAATCTTCGGTTCATCGCACTGGATTCAGGACACACTGTTGAGCACGGGGAGCAGGCGGGCTGGCTCAAAGAACAATTGCAGGCGCAGGCGGGAAAGCACCGGATTGCCTCGTACCATGTGCCGCTGTTCCCGTCGCACCGTGAATTCACAAGCGGTGAATCCGATTCGGGGCGGCGTTTGTGGATGCCGCTGTTTGACAAATATCACTTGGGTCTGAGTCTGGAGCATCACGACCACACCTTCAAACGCACCAAGCCAATGCGCGACGGCGAGCCCGACCCCGCAGGAACAGTGTATATGGGTGACGGCTGTTTCGGCGTGGAACCGCGGGAAGTGGACACCTCACGCTACTATATCGAGAAGGCCGCACAGTTGCGGAACTTCCTGGTGATTGATGTTGACGCGGAGAAGGTGTCCTGCCGGGCCATCGGCGAGGACGGGAAGGTGTTTGACGAGTGCGTGGTGAAATAGGGGCGAGGGACTGATATCGGAAATTCTGAGAACGAGCCTATGCCCCTGTCTCGGTCCTGTCGCGTTCCACAAGGCGGTGCCAGCGCTCTTGGACAATCGCCTCAAGACCCGCTTCATAGTCCTTGTGCATTCCCTTGAATCTGCCCTGCGTGGAGAGGTACTCGTCCAATGGGCGCAGATTCCCGCCGCCCTTGACAATGGTTTTGGTCTTCCCGGTAAGCCGAACCTCGCCGTCTTCGATCTCAAAGAGCGAGAAAACGCCCGTTTCCACGGCCAGACGGCCCATGCTGATGGTGTCGCGGGTGGGGAAGGCCCAGCCGGGAGGGCAGGGGATCAGGATGTGAATGTAGCGCAGGCCTTTGCGGTCGCGCGCCTTAAGCACTTTGTCATACAGATCGCCGGGGTAGGAGGGGCTGGCGGTGGCTATGTATCCAACGCCATGGGCCTCCATGATCTTGATGATGTCCTTCTTGTTCTCCTGCTTGCCGTGTACGGGCGTGGTGGCTGTCTTCACGCCTTTGGGCGTGGCGCTGGAACGCTGGGTGCCGGTGTTCATGTAGGCTTCATTGTCGTAGCAGATGAAGAGAATGTCGTCATTGCGCTCGGCCGCGCCGCTCAGCGCCTGAATGCCGATGTCCAGCGTGCCGCCATCCCCGGCCATGGCCACCACGCGCGTCTCGCTCCTGCCCAGCGCCCGGAGTCCCGCCGCCACACCGGCAGCCGTTGCTGCGGTGCTCGGGAAGGTGCAGTTCAGCCAGGGAACGTTCACGGAGGAGACCGGATACATGCCGCCCAGCACGGTCAGACAGCTTGCCGGAATGGTCATGACCGCCTTTCCGTCCAGTGCCTTGAGGATGTACCGGTAGGCGATGGCGAGTCCGCAGCCCGCACAGGTGCGGTTTCCGGAAAGGAGGTACTCAACCGCGGGAATGTCAATTATGCTTGTGGTCATGACAGCTCAGATTTGGCAGTTCAGCCATTCGGTCGGTTTCGTTCCAATGCCCGCTTCGAGGTCCTGCAGGGCCTTCAAGGCGGCCTCTTCGACTTCGCGGGCGTTGATGTCGCGGCCGCCGAGGCCGCGAACATGCCCCTGGATGATGGGTGTCGTCTCGCTGCCGTACAGGGCGGCTTTCAGGTCCGTGCAGATGGGGCCCTCGTTTCCGTAACTCAGGCTCTTGTCGAACACAAGCACCAGCCGCGTCCGGGCCAGCGCTTCGCGCAGTTCCTGGTTCGGGAAGGGGCGGTACACGCGCACGCCGACAACCCCCGCGGCTATGCCCGCATCGCGCAGCGCATCCGCGGCCACGCTGGCCTCACTGGCAAGGCTCCCGGCGGCCACCAGCAGCAGATCGGCGTCTTCGGTGCGGTATTCCCAGAGCATGCCGCCGCAACTGCGCCCGAACACCTGCTCAAACTCCCTGTCCACGGCAACAATGGTTTCGCGGGACGTTTCAAGCGCCTCCTGCAGGAGATAGCGCAGTTCCATGTAACCGTGACACATCACGCCGCGTTCGTCCGGCCGGGGATTGGCCAGGGTTACCTGGTTGATGTTCTTGGGGTTCTCCGGGTCGAGAATGGTGTGGGGCTGGTAATGCGGCAGGAAGTGGTCCACCTGCCGCTGCGTGGGTGCCTCGACCGGCATGACGGTGTGGGAGAGGAGATATCCGTCATAGCAGAGATCGGAAGAGCGTCGTGTAGGGAAAGAGTGTAGATCTCGGTGGTCGCC
>CALDSM010000581.1 GCA_937923585.1 uncultured bacterium | reverse complement strand
GTGCTCTTCCGATCTCCCCAAGGGCGCAACATGGAAGTACCTGGACAAGGGCACGGACCAGGGCACGGCATGGCGGGCCCCGTCGTTTGACGATTCCGCGTGGGCCTCCGGCCCGGCCGAACTGGGCTATGGCGATGCACCCGTTACCACAGTCAGCTATGGCACGGACGCCAATAACAAATATGTAACCACATACTTTCGCAGGCAGTTCACCGTCGCGGATGCGACGAAATTCCGGAGTTACGCATTGCGCGCCATGCGGGATGACGGAGTAATCGTGTATCTCAACGGCGTGGAGGTGTACCGCAATTACATGCCCGACGGTCCGCCCGCTTATGCGACCCTTGCGAACAACACGGTCAATTCGGGATGGGAGGAGCAGTATTACTACCCTTCCCCTGAGCTAAACAATGTGCTCCTCAACGGAAGCAACACGCTGGCAGTGGAAGTGCACCAGGTTAACGTCACCAGCAGCGACCTAAGCTTTGACCTGGAACTCGTTGGCATCGCCGGACTGAACGCCATTGAAGCCTCCCCCGGCGCTAACGGCACCGTCACGCCGACAGGCACGACGAACGTGCAGGACGGCAATAGCCAGTCCTTCACCATCGTCCCCGACACCGGTTACCATATCGGCGACGTGCAGGTGGATTGTGCATCCGTGGGGGCTGTCGGCAACTACATGTTCACCGGCGTGAACGCTCCCCACAAGATAGCGACAAACTTTGCGATCAACACGTACGTGATAACCTGCGGCACGGTTGGCAACGGCACCTGCACGGCGAACCCCGCCACCGTGAATTATGGTGCCACGAGCGACATCACCGTTATCCCCGCTGCAGGCTGGCACATCGAAAGTGTCTCAGATTCCGCGGACGGCCCCAAGACGGGCTCCTACACCACCTCGGCGGTGCGCGAAACACGAACGATCACCGCGACTTTCGCCATCAACACCTACGGCATCACCTGCAATGCGGTTGGGAACGGAACCTGCACCGCCGACCCGGCAACGGTGAACGACGGAGCGACAAGCAACATTACCGTGGCGCCCGCGCCCGGCTGGCACGTGGCGGGCGTGGTGGACACGGTGGACGGAACCAAGTCCGGCTCGTATACGACCACACCCGTGCACGAGGCTCGGACAGTGACGGCGACCTTCGAGTTAAACCCTGTCAACACGTATGCCGTCACCTGCAACGAGATCGGCAGTGGCACCTGCACGGCGGCCCCCGCAATTGTCAATGACGGGTCCACGAGCGACATCACCGTGACACCCTCTCCGGGCTGGCGTGTTGTGAGTGTGATGGATTCGGTGGACGGTTCCAAGACGGATTCCTACACGACCTCTCCGGTACATGAGGCGCGCACGGTGACGGCGACTTTCGCAATCAACACCTATGCCGTCAACTGCAATGTGGTCGGAAACGGCGCCTGCTCCGCCAATCCTCCAACCGTGGACCATGGCGCGACAAGCAGCATTACGGTGAGCCCCGCCTCCGGCTGGTACCTTGTGCATGTGAACGATTCGGTGGACGGCATGAAAGCAGGTTCATACACGACTTCACCGGTGCATGAAACGCGCACCGTTACCGCGACCTTCGCGGCATTGCCGTCCGTTCCCGATCTCGCAGGCATGACTGCGAACGAAGCCGCCGCTGCGCTGACCACCGCAGGGCTGGCCGGGGGCACGGTTACGCAGCGCACCAGCACCACCGTGGCTTCGGGCCGGGTGATAACCCAGCAGCCGTCGGCCTCCACAATTGTTGCGCCCAATTCCGCCGTGGATTACACCATTTCCGCAGGTGCTCCCATATCCCTGGCGTATGCCGGCGAAGACCCGCTGTCCGTGCTTTCCGGCGACCGGGCAGAATTGACGGTAACCCCGGTCAACGCGCACGGAAACGTCCAGTACCAGTGGTACCGGGTTTCCGAGACACAGACGCTCGAACCAATAAATGGAGGAAGTTCGGCCACATTGCTTTTCGCGAACGTCACCGCCAGGAACGCGGGCGTCTATCTCTGCGAGGCGACTGACGACTATGACTCGGCCCAATCGCCGCGTATCGAACTGTCCTTGGCTGAGAGACTGTCTGCCCCGGGCTGGACCGGCCTCCTCGCGGTCACGGTCTTCATCCTTGCAGGCGGATTCAGGCATTTTGCAGGCCGGAAGAGACGCGCCGGAACCTGATTGCCCCTGCGCGGGTCCAAGGGAGGCCGCGCTTGGAACATTTCCCGTCCTGCCGCCGTTTAGTTTTTGCGGCTTTCGCGACATCAGGGCAAAGCAATGCGGTAACGAATTGGAGAGTCTGACGTGAACAGAAAGAATCTCGTTCTTGCAGTGTTGGGGGTGGTCGTCGTTGTGCTGGTGGCTGGTTGCATCACCCGCACCGCGACAAAGGACAAAAAAGCATCGCCCGTGCCCGAAGGACAGCCCACGCCGTGTCCCGGCGGCGACGGCTGGGTGAACCTGCTCGACGCGCAGCATGCGGACGCCTGGAAGAATGTGACGGACAAAGAGAACCTTTTCGAGATCAAAGACGGGGTGCTGCACATCTTCGGCTGCAAGAAATCCAGCCTGCGCTATGCCGGCTACACCGCCGAGGACTTCGGCGACTTTGACCTGCACGTCGAGTTCAAGGTTGCCAAAGGCGCCAACAGCGGCGTGTTCCTGCGCGCCCAGCCCGAAGGTTCTGCCTACCGCGGCTTTGAAATCCAGGTGCAGGACGATTTCGGCGCGCCCCCCGACAAGAACACCTGCGGCGCCGTCTACGATGTTGTCACGCCCATGTTCAACATGTGCCGTTCCGTGGGCGAATGGAACTCCTTCGACATTTCCGTGCAGGGCGGCAAAGTCATTGTCATCATGAACGGGTGGAAGGTAATAGACACCGACTTCGCCCTCATGACCAAGCCCATCGGCAAGTTCAAAGTCCCCTACGCCGGCATGCCCGCCAGGGGCAAAATAACCCTCCAAGACCATCACGGCGAGGCTTGGTACCGGAACATTGCAGTCAAGAAGAAGTAGGACGCCCTTACTGGGAGCGCCGGCATCCCTGCCGGATGTGTTTGAGAGCCAAGACAACCCGCAGGGATGTCGGCGCTCCCAGGGACGTTCCATTCCAGGTTCCTTTCTGTTGTATTATCTGCGCTCCGCGCGGCATGAATATGCCCGGGCATTTTGTTAATTGGCTTGGCAAAGGAGTCTTTGAGATCATGAAATATGAAGCAACCATCCGTGGCTTCTTGAATATTCTGTGCGCCGCGTTCGCGTTTTTTGCGCTTTCCGCCTCCGCGGCGGACTGGCCGCAATTCATGGGGCCAAACCGCGATGGCGCCTCGCCGGAGACTGGTCTGGCGCGAACCTGGCCCGATGGCGGGCCGAAGGTGCTGTGGACCGTGCCGCTCGGGCAGGGTTATGCATCCCCGTCGGTGCGCGACGGCGAGGTGTATATCCTTGACCGGGTGGACCAGAAACAGGACGTGCTGCGCTGCTTGGGTCTGAATGACGGCAGGGAACTGTGGAGTTTCGCCTATGACGCGCCGGGCGAGGTGAGCCATGACGGTTCGCGCACGGCCCCGACGATTGACGAGACGCACGTCTATACCGTCGGCGCGCTGGGCCATTTCCACTGCATTAACCGCAAAACGCACCAGTCCGTGTGGAACAAGAACCTGGCCGCCGATTTTGGCGCGGAGGTTCCGAACTGGGGCGTGTCCCAGTCACCGTCGCTGCGCGGGGACCTGGTCATCGTCTCCGCGATGGCCAAGGAAGGCTGCATCGTGGTGGCCTACAAGAAGGACACGGGCGACATCGCCTGGAAA
>CALDSM010000580.1 GCA_937923585.1 uncultured bacterium | reverse complement strand
AGAGGTCCAAAGGCTGGTGCCAGTAATGTGGGACAGCCGCCCTCGGCTGTCGGCTTGCCGCAACTTCCCGGGTGACGACAGCCGAAGGCGGCTGTCCCACAGTGCGCCGTCCCATCCTGTCATTTCACCGCCTTCTGCAAAGCCTCGGACAGGTCTTTCATCTCTTCGGGGGAGAATTCAACGGCGACTTTGCCGCCGCCCGGATGGGCGATCGTCAGCGTGAAGCCCTGGTCCGTCTTTGCGACATCCCAGCGTTTGCCTTCGGGCATGCGGGATTCGGCAATTATCCAGTCCTGCTGGCGAAACTCGGCGATCTGGACCAGCAGGCCGAAGGCGTCGCGGGGATGGATGAAGACCTCTTTCCAGGTGCCGTCGGGATAGTCGTGGCGGCCGAAATGGGGAATGCCGTGCTCTTCCAAACGCCGGATGGCGGCTTCGATATCGGGCGTTTGGAGGGTGATGTGGTGGAAACCGCCCTCGCGCTTTGCCAGGAAGTTGCCGAGGAGGCCGCCTTCGCCGCCCATGGGCGTGAGCAGTTCCAGCCGGGTGAGGTCGCCGAGCGCAAGGGTCTGCCAGGTGAAGTTTTGCCCGGGGACTTCGATTTGGTCACCCGGAACGGCGCCCAGCACGTCGCGAAAGAACCGCAGCGCCTTTTCATGGTCTTTGACGGCGACGGCCACGTGGTCAATGCGGGAAATCATGGGCGTGTCTCCTATGCGGATTACCACTGGGAGCACCTGTCACTCTCGCGAAGGCGGGCCTTCCCAAGAGGACGGGCGCTCTCGAAACCGGCTGCACAATTCAAAATCGTACATTCTCTCCGTCATTCCCGCAAAGGCGGGAATCCAGGCTTGGCAAGAACTTACGCACACACGCGAACCCCTGGATTCCCGCCTTCGCGGGAATGACGGAGAGGGCGGTTTCGGCATTTCGGCATTCTTGGAAGGCCCCGAAGGCAGGAAGCATCCCTGCCGGCTCGGGAGGTCCGTGCCACAGACCGAAGTATAGCCGCGTGCGTTATTTATGCGGGGCGGATTTCTTTGTCGGATGGCTCTTGCGCAGGGCCTGGTCGAGGTCGGCGATGATGTCGTCGGCCTCCTCAATGCCGACGGCGAGCCGGAGCAGGGTGTCGGTGATGCCGAGGGCGTAGCGCTCCTTGCGGGTCTGCCCGTAGTAGCTCACAATGCCCGGATGGGTGATGAGCGTTTCCACGCCGCCCAGGCTGGGCGCGATGTAGCACAGCTTGAGATGGTCGAGGAAGCGCTTGGCCGAGGCCAGATTGCCCTTGATGTCGAAACTGACCACGCCGCCGAACCCGGTCATCTGCGCCTTGGCAATGTCGTATTGCGGGTGGCTTTCGAGTCCGGGGTAGTACACGCGCTCGACGCAGGGATGCCCCTCCAGAAAACGGGCGGCCTTCATGGCGGTCTCGTTGTGGACCTTCATGCGCAGCGGAAAGGTCTTGAGCCCGCGCAGGAGCAGGTAGCAGCAGTGGGGATCAATGACCCCCCCAATCGCCTTGTGCAGGCTGCGGATTTCCTCGATCAGCTCCTTGCGGCCCATGACGGCGCCGGCGAGGATGTCGTTGTGGCCGGCAAGGTACTTGGTGCAGCTGTGCAGTTCCAGGTCCACCCCCCACTCCAGCGGGCGCTGGTTCATGGGCGTGCTGAAGGTGGCGTCAATCAGCGTGAGCACGTTGTGCCGTTTGGCGATCTCGCGCAGGCGCTTCAAATCGAAGATGTTCAGGTACGGGTTGGTGGGCGATTCGGAGAAGATGAACCGCGTGTTGGGGCGGATGGCGCCCTCCAGCAGGTCGTAGCGTCCGAAGGGCACGATGGTGCAGTCCACACCGAAGCGGTGGATGTAGGAACTGCAAAACTCCAGCGTCTTCTTGTACGCGTCGTCCGTGATGATGATGTGGTCGCCGCTGCGGACCAACGCCAGAATGGTGGTGGTGATGGCGCTCATGCCGGAACTGAACACGACGCAGTCCTCGGCGTTGACCAGGGCGGCCAAACGCCGCGCGGCGACCTGCTCCGTGGGGTTGCCATAGCGGCCATACTCGAAACGTGCCTTGCCGTGCTTGGTATAGGCCTCGATTTCTCTGGTGTCCTTGAAGGCGAAGGTCGAGGTCTGCACGATGGGCGTGGTGATGGAGTCGGCGTAGCGCAGGCGGTCCTCGCCCGCGTGGATGGACCGGGTGGCCATGCCCAGTTCCCTGGGCGTTTCGGCTTTGCATTTCCTTGGCATCGGGGCACTTCCTTTCCGTGGCATTCCGCGAAGACTCCCCATGCCGGGAGATTGCGGAAAAGGCCATTGTAGGACCCGTCCGGCCACAGTTCAAGCCGTGCCCCGGAGGCACGGCACGGTGTGAAAGAGCCGACGGGCGGCACGGACCGCATCGGGGCGGTGGGGAAGGGGTGCGAATAGGCCCAGCCACCCCAAATGTTTGCTTGGTATGGACGTGTTGACGGGCAGATTGATTTTGAGCGTTGAAAGGAGCAGGACATGGACCTTGTGAGGCTGATTTATGCAAGCGTGATGACCGAGGCGTGCGACACAAGCGCGCTTCAGCGGATCCTGAACGTGTCACACGCCAGAAACACCGTGCGGAAGATTACGGGAATCCTGTGCTACGACCCGTCGTACTTCATACAGTGCCTGGAGGGGCCCCGCGAGTCGGTAAACACGCTCTTCGCGGACATTGTCCGGGACCCGCGGCACCAACGGATCAGGCTGCTTCAGTACACCACGGTGGATGAAAGGGAGTTTGGCGCATGGTCCATGGCGTTTGTGCACGCCAGCACCATAGACAAACACGCCTTTGAAAAGTACACCCACGGCGTCCGCTTCAACCCGTTTGACCTGAGTTCGGAGGAGGCGCACGAGTTGCTGGTTGAAGTGGCCCATCACGCGGGCAGGGCGCTGGTGCGGCAGCGGTAACAAAGGGCTAAGGGGGAAGGGCAAAGGCAAAAAGCGGGAAGGGGGCGCAAGGGATTCTTTGACTTTGGAGGGGAGTTTGGGTACTGTTCCACAAGGCGCGTTTCCCCCTCGTTTGGGGCGGACCGCAGAGGAGGGCCGTTCATGGCAGTAGGCGAGCAGCGCGGAAACGGTGAAGCCGCGATGACCCGGCGGGACAAGGAGCGCATTTTTGGACTGTTTGGGCGCTACATCAACCGGAACCAGATCAAGTACCTGAGCGCGGGGCATTTGGACGTTTTCGAGACCCGCCGAGAGGGGGTGGGCTTCACCGACCCGGTGACGGGCAGGCGGATGTACGACTGTTTCACCGCGGCGGGCTGCTTCAACGTGTCGCGCCGCAACCCCGAAGTCATGGCGGCGCTGGCGGAGGCGGCGGACGAACTGGACATGGGCAGCCCCCTGCTGGGTTCGCCGCTGAAGCAGGAACTGGCCCGGCGGCTGGCCGCACTGGCACCGGGCGACCTGAACCAGGTCATTTTCGCGGCGGGCGGCGGCGAGGCCGTCGAGTGCGCGCTGAAAATGGCGCGGGGTGCCACGGGCCGCAAACAGATCATTTCCACGATCAAAGCCTACCACGGCCACACGGGCTTTGCGCTGAGCGCCAACGGAAAGGAGCACTACCGGCACTGTTTCGAGCCGCTCATGCCGGGATTCGACTTTGTCCCGTTCAACGATCTCGGCGAGATGGACCGGGTGGTCTCGGAGGAGACGGCCGCGGTCATCATCGAGCCCGTGCAGGGCGAGGCGGGCATTTTCCCGGCCACCGCGCAGTACCTGCAGGGGCTGCGTGCCCTATGCGACAGAAACGGCGCGCTGCTCATCTTTGACGAGATTCAGACGGGGTTCGGCCGGACAGGACGCATGTTCGCCTCCGAGCATTCGGGCGTGGTGCCGGACATCATGACGGTGGCCAAGTCACTGGGCGGCGGGCTCTATGCCAATGCGGCCCTGCTGCACCGCGACATCCCGGTTCTGCGCAAGTTCAGGTCGGAGCACCCCGACTTCCACGAGACACTCGGCGGCGGCGACATCGCCTGCAAGGTTTCGCTGAAGGTGCTCGACTATCTGGAGGAGCACCGGCTGTGGGAGAACGCCGAGCGGCAGGGCGCCCGGCTCAGGGAGGCGCTGACGGGGCTGATGCGCGCCAATCCGAAAATCATCCGGGAGGTGCGCGGCATCGGGCTGATGGTGGGGCTGGAGTACGCGGAGGAGTTCATGGGGCCGATGATGTCGGACGCGCTGGCGAAGCACGGCGTGTTCGCGGCCTATTCGGGCAACGCGCCGCAGGTAATGCGGTTCATGGTTCCCATCACGGTGTCGGATGCGGAGATGGACGACATCATCGCGGCGGTTCGGGGCGCGGTGAAGGACATGAAGACGATGCTTCCGGTCACCCTTCTCGCGGCGAAGGTGCCGGGCGTGCTGAAACTGCTCAACAATGAGAAGGTCCAGACGAGCCTGTTCGCGCAGGTCCGAAAGGTGGAGAACTTTTGGCAGCGGGTTACGGGGAGATAGCGGCATGACGGCCACCATACTTGAGGGAAAGCGGGCGGGCGCCCATTTCTTTGACACGGACGGGCGCAAATACGTGGACGGCGACAGTTCGGCGGGGATCTTCAACCTGGGCCGCCGGCATCCGGAACTGGCGGAGGCGCTCAAGAGCGCCATGCGCGCCACCGATCAGGGCAACTTCCCCATCATCAGCGAGGAGAAGGCGCTGCTGGCCGAGGCGCTCGCGAAGTTCGTGCCGGGCGCGCTGGAATGCAGCCTCTTCGGCGTGACGCGCGGCGAGGCCTTCGACGCGGCGTGCAAGGTGGCGCGCGGGTTCACAAAGCGGCCCGGACTGGTCACGGTGGACGGTGGCTGGTACGGGCAGACGGGCTTCGCGCTGAGCCTGTCGCAGCGCGACGACAAGCGGCTGTTCGAGCCGCTGGTGCCGGGCGTCACGACTATCCCCTTCGGAGACCTGGCGGCGGCGGAGCAGGCTGTCGGCGCGGACACTGCGGCGGTCTTTCTGGAACCCATGCAGGCCGAGAACGGCTGCCGCGCGGCGGACCTGGGGTATGCGCACGGGCTGGCGGAACTGTGCCGGGCGCGCGGCGCGCTGCTGGTGTTTGACGAGACACAGACCAATTTTGGCCGGACCGGCACGAAGTTCTATTACGAGCGGCTCAGCATCGAGCCGGACGTGCTGATCCTGGGCGAGGCGCTGGGCGGAGGCATGTTCCCCATCACGGTCACGATGATGACGCCGCGGGTGAACGAGTTTCTGAACGACCACCCGCTCATCCATCTTTCCACCTTCGGCGGTTCGGACATTGCGTGCCGCGTGGCGCTTGCGGCGCTGGACCTCTACCGCCGTGAGGAGCCGTGGAAGAATGCCGCGGCGCTGGAGCCCGAGTTCCGCTCCGCCTTCAATGCGCTGATGGGCGACTTTCCGCGACTGCTGACCGGCGTGCAGGGCGCGGGGCTGCTGTTTGCGCTGCAAACGCCCTGGGCGGAAATGGCGAACAAGCTCGCGCGGACCTGCCTGAACCGCGGGCTGCTGGTGGCGCCGGGCAGGGTGGCCAAGAACACGGTGATGGTGCGGCCGAGCCTGCTGATCACCGAGGATGAGGCGGGCGAGCTGGTGGCGGCGCTGCAACTGGCGCTGCAGGACTGCGCAAACAGCGCATGAAGGCGCTGTATTTCGAGAACGACCCGGTGCGCTTCGCGCTGTACCGGGCGGCGCGGCTTGTGCGGGAGTTTCCGCGTCTGGGACCGCTGTCTCCGGTGCGTTACACGGAGGTACCCGAACCAACCCTCCCCGGCGCGCAATGGATGAAAGTGCGCAACATCGCCTGCGGCCTCTGCGGCACCGACGTCCATTTCATGCAAATGGACATGTCGCCCAAGACCTATTCCGCCGCACTGCCGGGGATCAAGCGCAAGTACCTGGGGCATGAGTCGGTGGGCGAAGTCATCGAGGTGGGCGCGGAAGTGGGCAACTTTCGCGCGGGCGACCGTGTGGCGTTTCAAATGGACTGGCCGTGCTGTGTGCAAATGGGGATTAAGCCGCCGTGCCGTCAGTGCGCGGCGGGCAGCCCCATGCTCTGCGAGAATCTGGGTTTGGGGACCGTGCCCGATGCGGGGGGCGGCGGGTTTTCACCGCGCATGGCCGTCCATCACAGCCAGATGTTCAAGATTCCCGATGCCCTCGACAACGATGCGGCGGTGCTGTTGGAACCGATGGCGTGCGCGGCGCACGGCGTGCTGAAAGCGGCGGACCATCTTGTGCTTGGCGCGCGAGTGCTGATCATCGGCGGCGGCACCATCGGCCTGCTGGCCGTGGCGGCGTGCAGGGCGCTTTCGCCCGGCGTTGAGGTGTTTGCGTCCGTGCGCTATCCCTTCCAGGCAAAGGTTGCCGAGGCGCTGGGCGCGCGGGTGCTTGCCGGAGGCGGGAATATCTACGAGCAAACCGCCACGACCACCGGCGGGCGGCATATCAAGGCGCTGTTTGGCAATGAGATGGTCTTCGGCGGGTTTGACGTGGTGTTGGACACGGTGGGCGGCGCGGCCAGCTTTGAGCAGGCGCTGCGGCTGGCGCGGCCGCATGGCCGGGTGGTGCTGCTGGGGATAGACTTTGCGCCGGGACGGTTGGACTACTCGCCCATCTGGGCGCGCGAGGTGGAGGTGACGGGGATCAACTGCCACGGCATCGAGCGCGACGGGCGGAGCACCTTCGAGATTGCGGCGGAGGTGCTCGGGAGGATGCCGGCGTTGCCGGGGTTGATCATCACGCACCGGTTCGCGGTGAAGGACTACCGGCAGGCGTTGAAGGCATTTATGGGCAAGCGCGAGTCGGGGGCGATCAAGATCTTGCTGGCGCATGACTTTAAATATGGGGTACGAAAGTTGGGAGTTGACAAAGGGGCCAATTGACTCATGGACAAAATGCAGCGAGAGGCAGTGAAAACAAATTCGCGAGGGCTGCTAAGAGACACCTTTAGTGGTTGCCTGAAACTGGTTGTTACTTTCTTCGTTTTGTGCGTACTGGTAGTCGTGGGCACTTGTATAGGTTCTG
>CALDSM010000579.1 GCA_937923585.1 uncultured bacterium | reverse complement strand
CCACCGAGATCTACACTCTTTCCCTACACGACGCTCTTCCGATCTCTCGGCCGGCCAGAACGTGCCTGCCGGTATCACCTCGGTCACCACGTTGAACCCTTTGGTCCGGAGCAGGCCAATGAGTTTTAGGGCGCTCGCCCTTTGGGCTTCATTCTGATAGAACACGGCGGAACGGTACTGGTCGCCGACGTCGGGACCTTGCCGGTTCACCTGGGTTGGGTCGTGGATCTCGAAAAAGAGCTTTGCCACGTCTTCATACGTGGTCTGCGACGGGTCATAGGTCACCCGCACCGCCTCGGCATGGCCGGTGCCATGGCTGCACACGTCCCGGTATGTGGGGTTCTCCGTGGTGCCGCCGATATAGCCCACCTCGGTCGAGATCACCCCCTTAGCCTTCTCGAAGTAGTATTGCACCCCCCAGAAGCAGCCGCCCGCGAAAATGGCCGTTTCCGTCGCGGGCTTGGGCTGGGGTGCCGGTTGTGCCGCCGGTGCGGGCGCCGTTATGGCGGCGGAGACGGCGGGTGCAGGCGGAACGGCCGAAACGGATGCCGCCGGCACGGCAGCCGCGGTCGGAGCGTCGGGCACAAATTTCAGCGATATCGAATTGACGCAGTGCCGGGTGTTCTTAAGCGTGAAACGCTCCCCCGTGAAGACATGGCCCAGATGGGCGCCGCATCGGGCGCAGGTGATTTCCGTGCGCATCCCGTCGGCGTCCACACTGCGCTTTACGGCGCCGGGAATCTCATCGTCAAAACTGGGCCAGCCGCATTCCGAATCAAACTTGGCCTCTGACCGGTAGAGGGGGGTGCCGCAGCGTTTGCAGCTATAGGTTCCCTTCTCATGGAAATTGTAGTATTCCCCCGAAAAGGGCCGTTCCGTTCCCTTGTGAACGATGACCGCTTCTTCCTGCGGAGTCAATGGATTCATTTTGACGTCCTCGGTCCTGCCGCAAGCGGCAAACACCACGGCCAGCACAGCCAAAGCAGACTGTCTATTGAGAAACATTTCCAAGAACCTCTGCATAAACGACACCGAACCGGAGTACTAAATTCCCGGGTCGGGCATTCTAATCTATGCGTTGGGACTGGAGGCTTCGTAGAGCACCCTGAACCTGCGGGAGGCCGGACCCTCCCCATCCCGGTAGTCTTCGAAAGTCAGTTCCAGTAGACCGCAGGTGCTGAAGGTGGCCAGTTCGACGCGGGTCAGGGGCCAAGGCGGGCCGTTGTCCGGTTCATGTGCGTCCCGGCCGCGGGCGACGACAAGCAAGAGACCGCCGGGAGCCAGAAAGCCGGCCAGGCGTTCCATGGCCACGGAACGCAAATCAGCGGGCAGGGATTGGAGGGTATAGGCCTCGAAAATGAAGTCAAATCCAGCGTGCCATTCCTGCGGAGCGCGAAACAGATCGGCTGCATGATATCCCACGGCCGAAATGGGAAAACGTTTCCGGCACCAGTCAATGCTGGCGGGAGAAATGTCAAAGGCCGTCACGGCAAAGCCCCGCCGTGACAGTTCCTCCGCATCATCACCCAGGCCGCACCCCACCACGAGCGCATTGCCCCCGGCCGTCCTGCGCCCGGCGTTGTCGAGCCACGACACCAGGCCGGGATTGGGCCGGGTGTCGGCCCAGGGAATCGCCGAAAATTCCTCCCCTGCCGTGGCGTATACTTCCTCGAACCAGCCAAGTGCGTCGCCTTCCGCCAGATGGCGGTCGGCGATTTCCCGGGTCCGTTTTCTGCTCGAATCGTCCATGAAGCGTTCCTTTCCGCAGCGTCCTGGAGATATTATGGACTATTCTCCCTCGAAAGCGACCTAATTTTCCGGGCGGTTTTCGCTTGCGGCGGTGTTGGCACTGAAGAATTCCTCCAGCCCGACGAACACCTCGTGCGTGGCGCTGTGGCGCTCGACATGGACAACATCCTCAAGTTTCATGGTCTGGCGGATGATCTGCTCCAGCCGCGCCTCTTCATTGACCAGGAGCCATATGCGGCTTAATCGGCCCTCCGGCAGCGGCATGCACAGGATGCCCTCCACGTTGTACGCACGGCGGGCAAAGAGTCCGCACACATGCGACATGACCCCGGGGTGGTTGTTCACGGTCAGTTCCAGCACCGCCCGTCGCTCGGCGGCGCGGGTGTCTTCCACGGCATTAGGCGTTGGCGCAGGCATGGATTTCTCCTCCTATCATGTCACGGTTGGCGGCGCCGGGCGGCACCATGGGAAACACGGTTTCATCGGCATTGATGGGCGCATGCACCAAACACGGCCCCGGCTCCAGGAAGGCTCGTTCCAGGAGGGCCGCAGGGTCGGCGCAGCCCGCCAGGTCATAGCCGCGCATGCCGAAACCCTCGGCAACACGGACAAAGTCCACGCGGTTGCGGAAGTGCGCGGCGAAGACACGCCGGCCGTAGAAAAGGTTCTGCTGCTGCCGGACCAGTCCCAGCGCGTTGTTGTTCAAGACAATGATTTTCACGTTGGCCTGCTCCTCCACGGCCGTGGCCAGTTCCTGGAGGTTCATCATCATGCTGCCGTCGCCGCTGAACAGCACAACCGGGCGGCCCGGCGCGGCCAGCGATGCGCCAATCGCCGCAGGCAGGCCAAAGCCCATCGTGCCCAGTCCGCCCGAGGTCAGCCAGCGTCGGGGGCGGCGGTGCGGGTACGCCTGCGCGGTCCACATCTGGTGCTGACCGACATCCGTGGCGATGATGGCCTCCTCGTCCAGGAGACCGGCGGCGAGACGGATGATCCCGTACGGCGTGGCGGGGTCGTTCGCGCCGGGCATGGCCAACGGATGGACCTGCCGCAGTTCCTCTATCCGGTCCAGCCAGCAAGTGCGCGGTTGCTCGCCCACCATCGGCAGCAGTGCCCGTAGCACGTCGCGGACATTGCCCGTGATGCCCAGCTCAACCTTGCGCAGTTTGTCTATCTCGCTGGCGTCTATGTCTATGTGAATGACCTTCGCGCCCGGGCAGAAATGGGCCAGGCGGCCCGTGGCGCGGTCGTCAAAGCGGACACCTGCGGCAATCAGCAGGTCGCACTCCTCCAGTGCCATGTTCGTGTGGCGGGCCGCGTGCATGCCCAGCATGCCGAGTGCGCGCGGGTGGTTTGAGGGCACCGCGCCCAGTCCCATGAGTGTCATGACGGCGGGAATGCCCGCCTTCTCGGCCAGACGCGTCGCGGCGCCGCCGGCATTGGCCTGGATCACGCCGCCGCCAAGGTAGAACAGCGGCCGCTCCGCGGCGTTGATCATCGCCGCGGCGTGTTGGAGGTCCGTGGGGTTCAGATCGGGCGCGCGGTCCGGCCTGCCCGGTTCCGGCCATGCCTCAAACGCGGCGGTCTGGTTCTGCACATCCTTGGGCACGTCAACAAGAACCGGCCCGGGGCGGCCCGACCCCGCAATGCGAAACGCTTCGGGGATGGTGTCCAGCAACTCGGCCGCCGTGCGGACCAGAAAATTGTGCTTGGTAACCGGAATGCTCATCCCGTAGGTGTCCACCTCCTGAAAGGCGTCGGTGCCGATCATGGGTACCGGCACCTGGCCGGTGATGCACACCATCGGCACGGAATCGAGCTTGGCGTCGGCGACGGCCGTGAGGATGTTGGTCGCGCCGGGGCCCGACGTGGCCAGGCACACCTCGGGACGCCCGCTGATGCGGGCCATGCCCTGCGCAATAAAGCCCGCACCCTGCTCATGCCGCGCCAGAATATGGCGAATCATCTGGCTTTGTGACAGGGCGTCATACAGCGGCAGGTTCATCCCGCCGGGGATGCCTGAGAGCGTGCGAACCCCCTGCCGCTCCAACAGGCCGACGATGATTTCGGCGCCGGTCTTTCTGTGCATGTCAGGTACTCCTTCTTGGACGGTTTCGCCCCGGTTTCGGCTGCGCAGACGGGGGAAAAACACTCGCCCCCGCCGGCAGCACACCGGCGGGGGCGAGATAGACTGCGTTATTCCCGGAAACCCGCTACGGCGTGACCGCCTCCCCTACCAGGAGGCGTACGGCTACCGCCACACCTGCGAGACCGAGTCGGGTGTTCAGGCTGGCGATAGTCATGTGGGTGTCACGCTTCATCGGGTTTCCTATGGCTCTTTCGTTCGAGCTCATGTATGATGATTGTATGTTAGCGAACGCTGAAGAATCAATAAAAACCCGAGGACCGACGCAAATGGCCAAGACGCTTGCACATTTGACCGTGGTGGACGATTACGACGCGACCTGTCGGGCGGCTGCGGATGCGGTGCTCGAAGTGGTTCGGAACAAGCCGGACTGCGTGATCTGCGTGGCCACCGGTGCGAGTCCGCTCGGGCTCTATGCAGAACTGGCCCGCCATGCTGCTGAACTGGCCCAAGCGCGTATCCTGAAGCTGGATGAATGGGGCGGGCTGGCCATGGACGACCCCGCAACCTGCGAGACCTACATCCACGAGAGGATTCTGGCGCCGTGGGGACTGTTGCCGGAGCGGCTCGTCGGATTTCAGAGCGATGCGCCTGACCCGGAAGCCGAATGCGCGCGCATCCGCGCGGAAATCGCGCGGGCAGGCGGCATTGATCTGTGCATTCTGGGCATGGGCGCCGACGGGCACATTGGGCTCAATTATCCCTCCTCCACGTTGCCCGCCGAGGTGCATCTTACCGATGCCTCCACGCTGAAGCACGCGATGCTCGATGCGGCACAGGGCAAGCCGACGCACGGCTTCACGCTGGGCATGGCAGAGGTGCTGCAATCACGCCGCATTGTGCTGGTGGTCAGTGGCGCGGCAAAGGCGGAAGCCCTGCGCCGGCTGATGACCGGTGCGATCAGCACGGAATTCCCCGCATCCCTGCTCTGGCTGCATCCGGACGTGCATCTCTTCGCCGACCACGCCGCAGTGCCGGCATTGTAGCCAACGTGCGGCCGGACAACGGAGCCTTCATTCCAGTGCCCTGTGCAGCGGGATTTCGGCAACGGCCGTGAGATGCTGGAAATCCTTGTCCGTGGTAAATACCGGCAACCGGTTATTCACCGAAATCGCAGCGATCAGCGCGTCAATGGTCGAAACGGTTACACCTTTGCTTCGGGCGAGATTGGACAGGCGTGCCGCCGTTCTGTGGTCCGCCGTTGTCACCGTGAAATCCTCAAACGGCTCAAGCAGCCGGTCCAGCCTCTCGAATGCCTCCTCTTCTCGGACTCCGGAGAGCAGTTCCTGCCGCACCAGCCCCAGCATCACCACGCGCCCCTCTTCTACAAGATCGCTCAGGCTGCGGACGATTTGCCGTTCCCTCTCCGACAATGCACCCTTGCGACGCCGCAAGGCCAGCGACCAGACCGAAGTGTCAACCAGCACCTTCATTTCTTGGGCCGCTGTCTGAGTGCCTTGTGATCGTAGCGTTCATGGAAATTCACTTGCCCGAAAACGCTCAGTATCTCCACCTGTTTTCGTCGCTGGACATACTCCTTGAGCGCGGCCTGTACGGCGTCCCTTTTGGTGTGGTGCCCGCCGGCCTTTACCGCCTCAACGATCAGGTTATCGTCCAACGAAAGGTTTGTGGCCATGATCAAGACTCCATGTCTACACATATTGTCACACATAACAATGTGTGGGAGCAAGTGCGCGGGGTGGGGGTGTTCAGGATATCCAGAAAGTAACCTCTGGGCGGTTCGTCTGCAAAACGTCCAGGTATTTGCCAGTCCGGACGGAGACCGTGGTTGGAAGTGACAGCATTGATTGAGTGCTGTTCCCTCCTAAAATTCCCATGCGCAGACGCTGCGCGCGGGGATGTTCAGCGTCGGTGTTGCACCTTTTTCAAGGGTGAAGGTTTCCGGGGCCGCAGTCTTGTCGCGCAGCACGATGACCTGGGCTGTTCTCTCGCCCAAACCGTAATTTTCCCGTTTCAAGTCGAGGGATGCCTCCACCACCGCGTCGGAGACATTGGCAAAGATCAGCACGGTCTTGCGTTCGCTGGGAAGTGTCCATGCCCCGGTGAGCACGGCGCTGGTGGTAACCCAGTCTTCACCGCCCCATTGCCAGTCGGCTTTGACGGTGGGAATGTCACCGGTCAGTTTGGGCGGACGGAGCATTTCGCCCTGGTAGAAATAGCGGCGCAGCAGCCAGCGCAGTTGGACACTCTGGCGAAAGAAGGGCAGATTCTCGGGGGTGAGGGCCATGCCCGGGTCGCACCAGCCGATTTGCTCGCCATAGGTCAACTGCTGACCGGCCCGCATGCGCAACGCCAGGTCGCGTGTTGTCCCGCCGCCGTAACTGCGGCCAAACATCTGGATTGCGCCGCCATAGACGGCCGGAAACGCGGGCACCTGGCCGTCGTCCTGCCAGTGCCAGGTCAGGTAGCCGTCGCACCGGTTGACGAAAGGCTCCCCGTTGCACTCGGTGGTGATCATGCGGTCCTTGGCCATGTCCTGGCGAAGGCTGTCAAGGAGTTTCCAATAGCCCTCATTCCACCAGCACCCGCCGCCGGGGGGATGCCCGTGGGTCTTGTCCATGCACAGCACCGGCGTGGCTGCGGCAATTTGGTCAATGTACACGCCCTTGACGCCGCATTCATTCTGAAGGCGCAGCACGATATCCTTGACGGTCTTCTGCCAGAGCGGCGTCGTGGGGCACATCACGGCGAGGGTTACCTTGCTGTCGTCGCTTTCCTTGCTGCCGTAGGTTTCGGTGCGCGGCTTGCCTTCCTCGTCCTTGGTGGCGGCAGGCAGCGCGACCTGGGTGAACTCAAAGTCCTCCTTGCCCTGGTCCCGCGTGTCCCAGAGCCGTCCGTTGATGTAGGGCATCACAAAGACGTTCGCATCCTGCAACGCTTTGACGGCTTCGGTGAATCCGTCCTTCGTCGGGAAGTAGTGCGGATAGTCATTGTCGAAGGGAATCTGATGCCAGCAGTACCAGTGGAACCCGACCGGAACATCCATGGCCTTGGCGAACTCCAGCACCTTGGGCACCACGTCCTTCGGGTCGCCGGCGGTCTGCGCCCATGCGCACAATTCCCGCATCCAGAGTGGCGTGTCAGATCGGAAGAGCGTCGTGTAGGGAAAGAGTGTAGATCTCGGTGGTC
>CALDSM010000578.1 GCA_937923585.1 uncultured bacterium | reverse complement strand
GTCGGTCTTGGCAAGACCAGTCTGGCTAGACACAGAGATTACCTCATCGCGGACACGCCGCATGCGTCCAAGTCCCATTGGGAACAAACAGATTCAGGGCGCGCCATAGCGCCGCGCGCCTCCCTTGTTTCGGACAGGCAAAAAATGGTGGGCAGGTAATCCGGTGCGCCAGATTCCTCCGTCGAGAGACAGCGCATTTCGACGGTAAAACACCGGTGGGTCGCTCACGCGAGCCCCATGCTTCACACGCACCACCCAATGGCCCCACGTTTCTTTGCCCATGCCGCACAGGCACGTCCCCCGACATCGAGGCATTTGCCGCACGACACTTTATTATACATGTGCTCCCATATAAAAGCAAAGACATAATAGGTAACGTCATGAACGGTGCATCCCTCTGCGCGAGGTGTTCTGAATCATCGCCCATTCACGCCAAATAGCTCATTTCAGGCCTGCTGTGTCAGTCCATAAAAGAACAATCTCATAATAATCCAATCTCTCCCGTTTTGTCAACAGTAAATCCGCCAAAGTAAATCCACCAAAGATGCCTGTCAGGGCCGCACCTGGGAAACGCATCGGCTGGAAGATGACACAGTTCCGGATGTGATCGGCCGTTCATGTTATACTGCGGTTCTGGCGCGGCATGCCGCCGTGTCCGTCCGAAGGGATGTATCTTGGAATACCGATGTCTATGACCGCACCCTGCACCAATCATCCGCACCAACGCGTGGCCCTGTTTGGAAACGAGGCAGAGGCGCTTGTTCCGCACCTGGGACGGCACGACAACCTCGAACTGGTGGAAACCGACCCGGACGTCGTGGTGTCGTTCGGAGGCGACGGCACGCTGCTGGCAGCGGAACTGCGCTGGCCCGGCAAGCCAAAAGTGCCCGTCCTGAACAGCCGCCGCGGACACCGGTGCATTCCCCATCCCCCCGCCGACGTGATTGAGGCGCTGGCCGCGGGGCGCCTGGTGCGCACGGAGTACACCAAACTGGAATGCCTGATTAACCATCCCGAGCCGGGCGTGGTGGACCCGGATTTTGTCCTGGTGTGCCTGAACGAGATAAACGTGGACATGGGGCGCATCAACAGCGCGGTGCGCTACCGGCTTTGGCTCGACGACGAGCCCTTCGACAACGGCACGGAAATCATAGGCGACGGATTCATCGCCTGCACGCCCTTCGGCAGCACCGCCTACTTCAATTCGATCACCCGCGGTCTCTTCCAGAAGGGCATCGGCATCGCCTTCAAGTCGGCGTCGTACAAGACAAACCATGTGGTGGTGGCGGAGGAGGTGACGGTGCGGTTCGTGATTGAGCGTGGTCCCGCGCTCCTCGCGTTTGACAGCTCCACGGACTACGTGTCCCTGGTGACAAATGACGAGCTGGTGGTGCGGCGGCACCCCCAAAGTGCGGTTATCCTGACCTGCGAGCCGGTCAAGCGCCTTCACGAGCCGTTCTAGCCCGTCCTCTGCGTCAACCCTGTACCGCAGGCGTCCCGCCTGCCATGATTTCGGTCGAGGAGTCCGAAAAACGGGGCCTGAATCGCCTTTCGGCAGTCTGAAAGGCGTGTCTGTACCCGCTTTTCGCGGCATTCTCGCGTCAAAATAGGATGCCATCAGGATAACTCACTGCACTGGCCCCGGTTTCCGGCCAAGGAGCCTAAAGACATGCTAAGACAGCCCAACCCCTGCAAAAAGACTGTGTTCATCTGCACCAATGAACGACCGCCCGGTGTCCGCCCCAGTTGCGGCGGCCGGGGTTCGGCGGCCGTACACAGCGGGATAAAGGCGCGGATCAAGGCGCTGGGGCTCGACAAGGTAATACGGGTGAGCAAGTCCGGCTGTCTGAACCAGTGCGACCACGGCCCAAACGTCATGGTCTTTCCGGACAATATCTGGTATTCGGGGGTGGCCGAAACCGATCTCGACGCGATAGTGGCCGAGATTGCCGGGGGAGTTGCCGAAGAGTAGGCGCCGGGGCGCAATCCTGAAGACGGAAACCCCCTCCGCACCGGAGCGCAAAGGGGGTTGCGAAAGGGGTTACGGGATGTTTACTCGACGCCACGCCTCGACAGATCGGGCAGATCCTCTCCACCGCGCAGGGGGGTGAGGCGGAATTTGTATTCGTAGGGCTTGCAGAACAGGGTGTACGCATCGTGCGGCCGGGCACCCCAACTGTCGTCGCCGCCCACGCCGGTCTGGCCCATGTCAACGTTGAGGGTGACGAACTCGCGCCGCGGCAGTTCGCAGATATGGGAGGCGTTCTCCAAGTCTTCCATGGAGAACGGCCATGCGCTGGCATACACCAGCGGCATGCCGACGGCCATCAGGCCGCGGCCCCTGCCGTCGGTCATGGCGGCCCAGCGCACATCGGCATGGTTGCCCATTTCAGACGGCTCGACGTAAGGATGGACCATGTCCTCCACCCCGGCGGAATACACGCCGACCGCGGCGCCCGTCTTGCGGTCCCAGTAATTCTCCTGCGGACCGCGGCCGTACCAGGTCATGCAATTGAGGTCTTTGGCGAGGGCGGCCTGCATGCCGAAACGCTGCATCTCGGGTGCCTTGCTCTTGGGCTCGATGGCCATGCCCACCACCACGTCGCCGTTGCCATACACGGTGTAGGTGTGTTTCAGCGCCGAATCGGCCGGAGCGATCTTCGAATTCACCTCGAAGACAACCGTCCCGTCCACGGCCTTGGCCTTCA
The DNA here is from genome assembly GCA_937923585.1 of uncultured bacterium. GTDB lineage: Bacteria > Hydrogenedentota > Hydrogenedentia > Hydrogenedentales > CAITNO01 > CAITNO01. The sequence goes on along the minus strand of CALDSM010000578.1, from coordinate 4,731 downwards.
CTTTGATGTCCTTGCGGTTCTTGCCCGCGTCCCGCCAGCAGGCGAGGCGCTTGGGCGCGCCGTTGCCGTTGTCATTGTCGGTGGGTGCGCGCCAGAAGTTGGGCGTGAACGGCCCCGCCAGCAGCTCTTTGCCGTCCACGACGTAGGACTCGATGAGACCGGACTTTCTGCCGACTGCCACAGAGAAACCGTCGCCGGCGGCTTCAAAGCGGTCCCCGGACTTCTTCAATTCAACCTTGGGCAGGCGCGCGGCGGCGACCGCCGCCGGTGCGTCGGCCTTCCAGGGCAGTTCCATCTGGTCCCAAGCCACCACAAAGCCGGCGTCGGCCCAGAGGGTGTTCCGGGCAAGGGCGAAGGAAACCGTGAGCCAGTATTCGGCGCCGGGCGTGACCGACGCTGGCTTGCCAAAGGGAATCTTCACCTCCTGTTTGGCGTGCGGCGCGATGTCGAGCGCGCCGAGGCTGCCCTCTTCCACAACTTTTCCGTCGCACTCCACCTTCCAGGTCGCGGTGAGGAATGCGGTGCTGACGAAGTCATACTTGTTGAGCACGCTGACCGTGCCGTTGGCCAGGTCAACCGGCGTCACCTTGACGTACTGGTAGACCTTCTTGACCTCGGCGGTGGCGGGCGACGGCGTGCGGTCGGCCCGCACAAGCCCGTTGCAGCAGAAGTTCCAGTCCGTGGGGCGGTCGCCATAGTCGCCGCCATAGGCCATGTACCAGTCTTCCTTGTAGTTCGGCGCGGGCTTCACGGAAATTCCGTGACCGAGATACTTGTCCGCCGAGGAGGGGGGCTGCGTGATGCCGCGCGGGTCGCTGAACTTCTTCACCAGACCCTGGTCCACCCAGTCCCAGATGCAGCCGCCCATGAAGATGGGGTTGCCCTCGATCACATCCCAGTAGTCCTGGAAGTTGCCCGTGCTGTTGCCCATGGAGTGGGAGTATTCGCACAGGAAGAACGGCTTCTTCTCGCCCGACTTGGCGTACTTCAGCATGTCCGGAATGCGGTGGTACATCTCGCTGTGGATGTCGGCCACCTGGTTGTAGCGCTCATAGTGGATGGGCCGGCTGCGGTCAATTTCACGGATCGCCGCGGAGGACGCCTCGAAGTTGCAGCCCGGACCGGCCTCGTTGCCCAGTGACCAGAAGGTGACGCAGGGGTGGTTCTTGTCCCGCTGCACCATGCGCACCGTGCGCTCCACATGGGAGGCCTTCCACGCCGGGTTGTTGCCCAGTGACTTGTCCATCTCGTAGCCCATGCCGTGAGACTCGATGTTGGCCTCGTCCATCACGTACAGGCCGTTCTGGTCGCACAAGTCGTACCACTCCTCGCGGTCGGGATAGTGGCAGGTGCGCACGATGTTCATGTTGAACTGTTTCATCAGTTTGATGTCTTGGATCATGCCCTCGACGGTGATGGTGCGCCCGCGGTGCATGTCGTGCTCGTGGCGGTTGACACCCTTGACCCTGACCGCGACGCCGTTGATCATGAACACGCCGTCCTTGACCTCGATCTTCCGGAATCCATGGTTGCAGGCATCCGCCTCGATGACCTTGCCCTTGCCGTCTTTGAGCACAACAACCATCCGGTAGAGGTTGGGCGTTTCGGCGGTCCACTTGAGCGGGTCGGCCACGGACGCGGTCGCGGTCACCGCTGTCTCGGCGCCAGGTGCGGTGGCGCCAACGGGCATCTTGATCGCCTGTCCAACGGGCTTGCCCGTCGCGTCATACAGCGTAGCCTCGACCGTGCAACCCGTGGCGGTGGCGGCGCCCAGATTGCGCACATTTGCGGAAACGGTCAGCGTGGCGTCCTTGTAGGAAGCATCCAGGTCGCTCTGCGCCCAGAAGTCGCGCAACTGAACCGGTGCGGTCGAGTAGATGCACACGGGGCGGAAGATGCCGCTGTAGCGCCAGAAGTCCTGGTCTTCCAGATAACTGCCGTCGCACCAGCGGTACACCTCCACGGCCAGCGTGTTCTCGCCGGGCTTGAGAAGCTTCGTGATGTTGAACTCGGCGGGGAGTTTGCTGTCCTCGCTGTATCCGACCTCCTGCCCGTTCACCCAGACGTAATAGGCGCTGTACACGCCCCGAAACTGGAGGAACACCTCGCGGTCCGCCCAGTCCGACGGCACGGTGAAGGTCCGCCGGTACGAACCCACCGGGTTGTCGTCTTTTGGCAGGTTGGGAGGATCGGCCGGGAACGGGTACTTCACGTTGGTGTAGATGGGGACACCGTAACCTTCCAGTTCCCAGCAGGACGGCACTGGAATCTCCTTCCAGCCGCTCACGTCGAAGGCCGGGTCCTGGAACCCGGTCGGTTTGTCCGTCGGCTTGGGCACCCAGTGAAACTTCCAGTCGCCGTCCAGCGACTGGAACCACGGCGATGCCTCGCGCGGCTGCGTGCGCGCCGCCTCCGCATCGGGGAAAGGCATGCGCGTGCAGCCTATCGGCTCCCGGTTCTTGCTGTTCACGGCGGGATTCTCCCAGTCCGGCGCATCGGCAGCGGCCGCGCAGCGCGGCAGGAAAACCATGCCCCCGAGGGCAAGCAGCAGCGTCAGGCAAACAGCGGCAGTCATGACAAATCGTTCCTTTTTCATGCCCGTATCCTTCATTCCCAAGTTGCGTCCTTGTCATTGCCCGTAGGCACTGAACATCTGTCAGGTGGCCTGTTGCCGTCCCTCCGGGGCGAACAAGGTGTTGGGCGCGTGCGCCGCGTTTGTTCGCCCCCTTCGGGGACGGCTCATTCTTACAATGCCTACCCCGGGTTTCCTTGTCACCCGGGGCTATTATTGTTTGGCCCCTTCGGGGCCCCGAAAGCCACGATATCAGCCCAGTTGCGCGACCTTCGGACGGTGGCCAGGACAACGCCCCAGTTGCGCGACCTCGGGTCGAACACCCCTGTCTTGCCCCCGGCAGGGGGCGAACAATAGTAGCCACGGGTGGAGCGAAGCGGAACCCGTGGAAGACGGACGATTCCCGCCGTCCCCGAAGGGGGCGAACAAACGATGGGCATACGCCTAGCGCCAGATGATGTACAGCGCGACGGTCAGTGCGATGACAAGGGCGCCCAGCCAGTACACCTTTGGATCGGGCGTGACATCCACCTCCGACCTGGGCATGGTCACCGGCTTCGCCATGGGCTTCAGCCTGGCGACGAGCCCCATGAAAGCAAACAGGAGGAGGAACACAATGAACATGTGGTGCAGAAACGAGGTCTTTCCGCAGAACTCGTAAACGCTGGAAATGATGCCTTCCGGCGGCTGCACCACATCCTTGGTGCCCGGGACCAGGTACATGGCCTTGATGACCCAGCCGGGCACGCGAATGCAGCCGTAGAGGATCGGACCAAGAATCAGCGCGCCCTTTCCGGCCGCGACGGGCGCGTATTTAAAGGCCACGCCGCCAAGGAATGCGGCCACAATGCCCGGCGAGATGAATCCCCATATTTCCTGGATGTAGGGGAAGACGCCGGGGAAGAAGTTGATGATCGGGGCCCAGATGCAGGCGATTACCACCAGCACGGCGGTCGAGATGCGCCCCACCCTCGCCTCGCCCCGCGAGGAGAGTTTCGGATTGATAAACTTGGAATAGAAGTCTATCGTGAAGATTGTTGCGGCGGAGTTGAGCCCGGCCGTGGCTGCGCCCATGATGGACCCGGCCAGCGCGGCGAACATGAGGCCCTTGAACCCCACGGGAAGGATGGTCTTCATCAGGTGCGGGTAGGCGGCCTCGGGGCGCTCAAGAACGTTGCCGTAAATCTGGTAGGCCATGATGCCGGGCATGACGATCAGGAAGGGGATGGTCAGCTTCATGACGGCGGCGAGCAGGATGCCCTTCTGTCCCTCGGCGAGGTTTTTCGCGGCCAGCGTGCGCTGTGTGATGAACTGGTTCAGGCCCCAGTAGAAGATGTTGGGAATCCACAGGCCGCCGATGAACACGGCCAGCCAGGGCACATCGGGATCATTCCACGGGCGGATCATGTGCAGTTTGTCGGCGCTCGTCACGGTGAAGTTGTGCCATCCCTCGATGAGGCTGCCCTGCCCGATCTCGCGCAGGCAGAAGAACCCGGTGATGCCCGCGCCAACAAGCAGCGCCGTGCCCAGGATCAGGTCGGCCCAGACCACCGCGCCGAGGCCGCCGTACGCCGTGTAGGCGCCGCCCACGATGCCCAGAAGCCAGATGCAGCCGTTCATAGCCACGCTTCGCGCGGTGGCCTCGTCCATGCCGAAGTGCGACATGAGCATCTGGGGCAGTTCGAGAATGTTGCACAGCGCAATCGCGCCGCTGAACAGCACGGTGGCCAGCAGCACAATCACGTAGGCCACCATGCAATAGCCGGCCATAATCGATCGCGTGGCTGTGTCATAGCGGTATTCGAGGAACTGGGGCATGGTGTAGATGCCCGCGGAGAGGAACCGGGGCAGGAAGAACCACGCCACTATCACCAGCGTGATGGCCGACATCCACTCGTAACTGCCGATGGCGAGTCCGGGGCCGCCCTCGCGGAAGGCCGTGCCCGCCATGCCCACGAAGTGCTCCGAGTTGATGTTGGACGCGATCAGCGAAAAGCCGATCAGCGGCCAGACCAGTGAACGCCCCGCCAGGAAGTAGCCTTCCTCGCTTGCGCCTCCGCGCCTGCTGCCCCAGAGGGCAATGGCGATCACACCGCCAATGAATCCGAAGAAGAGATCGGAAGAGCACACGTCTGAACTCCAGTCACGATCAGATCTCG